>CAYRQG010000060.1:0-7108 GCA_964426345.1 uncultured Candidatus Peribacteria bacterium | reverse complement strand
GTGCTGCCAATGAGAGAAGTTGCTCACGTGTTTTTTCGGGCAGAGATTCATGTGCGAGAATATTGCCAATCTGTGTCTGGAGACCCTTGGTTTCCGGGAGCTCCAATTCGTTCTGCGTTATGAAATGATTGTCTTCACCCTTGCGGATTTTTTCAACCCAGATGGAAAGCAAGTCCGTGAGTGATGTGAGTGTGTCGTTCCCGGTGGATGCAGCGCGCAGATCATCGACACTGCAGTAGTGCCCGAAGGCCTTCGTGGCGGTGTCCTCCAGCATGGAGGCATCATCAATCACAATGTGTGCGTTTGCAGTGAGTGCGCCATGTGCGGCGTGTGTGGAGTCATCCAAAAATGCGAGCAGTTGGCGGTGGTCGAGAATGTAGGCGTTTGATTTCTGGGAAAACTGCGATGTATACGCATCAGATTTTTCGGTGCAGGAAAGTTTTCCTCCCCAGATATCTTTCTCCAGTCCGTGCAGAGAAATATCGTTTCGTGTGCGTGGCTTGAACCACTCCAGTTTTAGACAGAGGAGGCCTTCATCGCTCGTAAGTGTCTGCTGGGACTGAAGCGCTACCGCAGCGTCGGGATTCAGTAGTAGGAATGCAGGGTGAATGACAGTCACTCCCTCCGGAATATGCAGACGGCGCAGATATACTTCCAGATTTTTTACAGCAATCCATGTGGGGCCGGAGGTATCTGTGGCTGCTCCATTGATGATATTTTGAAGGCCATCAGGATGGAGTCCCTCTTCATATAACTGCACCGTCCCCACGTCCGGTTTTCCCATAACGCATAACCCATTACCCATAACTAGTTCGTTCGTCCCTGCTCCAACCTTCATCCAAGAAGCACCTGTGCTCGTCGACTCCGGCAGTGCATTGAAGAGGGTGGTGTACCCGGAATGCGTGCGGCCCATTACCTCTTTTGCAAACGCGAGTTCTGCCGGGCTCAATTCCAAAAGTCGTTCCCAGATTTTTCCGAGTAATTCGAGTGTGGCGCGGACATCGCCGAGGGCTCTGTGTGCAGGTTCATGGTTTAGTTTGAGTGTCGTACTCATGTACTGCAGCGAGTAACTGCGGAATTCCGGGAACACCACAGACGCAAGCATGGAAGTATCAATCCACGGGCGCTCACTCAAATCGATTCCCTCTCCGCGAATCATCCCAATATCGAATCCCAGGTTCTGTCCCACAAGCAATGTGTCATCACCGATATGCGCTTTGATCTCATCCAGCTTCTCCGCAAAGCTGGGTTTCCCCGCAATCGCCTCCGGGAAAATGCGCGTGAGGATTTGGACATGCGGCGGAATCTCTTCTTTCACATTCAGCAGCTGTTCGTAGCTATCCACAATCTCCCCGTTCCGGGCTGTCATCGACGCAAACTCGATCACGTGGTGCACCTTCGGGACAAAGCCCGTGGTTTCGGTATCCAGCACTGTGAAGGGAAATGGGGGGAGCTTCATAGGGGGAGGATAGCAGATATTGGTTATGAGACATGAGTAATGAGTTATGAGGTCGTTCACGGAGTCTCATAACTCATATTCCCATAACTCATAACTCGTTCGTATTAAGCAGCCACAGCTCCTTCCCCTGCCATCGGCTGGTCGTTATCCGGAGTTAGCGATTCCACAGCCTCGGTTTCCACTTCAGCTGCAGGAACAACCTCTACTTTCTCCTGCAGTTCCTCCATTGCCTCGGCGTTCGTTTCGGCAATTGTTTCCGGCTGGATCATTTCGGTACCGTCGCGGAGGGACGAGAGCTTGGCCTTGAAGGCAGGCAGCTCTTCGTAGTTGTACATGTCGAGTTCGAAGCCTGTCAGGTCTGTTGCCAGGCGGATGTTCTGGCCTTTCTTTCCAATCGCCATCGGGCGCTGTGCCTCTTCCACGAACACCGCTGCGCGCTTCTTGATCTTGCGTCCCATCTCATCCACCTGCTCCTTGTCGTTCACAATAATCACGGCGGAAATGGAGGCTGGCTGGAGAGCGGTCGAAATCAGTTTGATGGCGTCCTCGCTCCACTCAAGCATATCCACGCGTTCACCGTTGATCTCTTCCATCACAGCCTGAATACGCACACCTTTCTGTCCCACACACGCACCAATCGGATCGATACGCGGGTCCTTGGAGGCAACAGCCACTTTGCTGCGGAAGCCTGCATCGCGGGCGATACCGCGGATTTCCACATCGCCATTGCGTACTTCCGGAATTTCGAGCTCGAGCAGTTTCTTCACAAGCAGTGCATGCGTGCGGCTGATTTTGAGCTGCGGTCCTTTGCCGGTGAGTTCCACTTTTTCCAGGAACACGCGGATGCGCTTTCCTGTGTAGTAGTGTTCGCCGGGGATCTGTTCACGCCATGGGAGGGACACAGTCATGCCTTCAATTTCGAGCGTGACCCAGTTCGGATCGACCTTCGTGACAGTGGCCGTGAGGAGTTCGCTTTCGCGGTCCTTGAATTTCTCGAACAGACTCTGGCGCTCTGCCTCCTGGAGCTTCTGCAGAATCACCTGCTTGGCAGCCTGAGCGGCAATGCGTCCGTATTCGGCGGGAGTCACATCAATCTCCACTTCATCACCCACTTCAATATCGGACTTGATGCGCTTGGCGTCTTCGTACTTCATTTCGAAGTTTTCGTTCTCCACTTCCTCTACCACTTCTTTGATGAGCAGAATGCGGGGCATGTCGGCGCCTTCTTCCAGTTCGACGCGGATTTCCATTTCTTTGTTACCGTAGTCTTTGCGGTATGCAGTGGCGATGGCCTGTTTGACGGCTTCGATGACCTGGTCCGGGGAGACGTTCTTTTCGGAACAAATCTGGTTGATGGCGGCTACAAATGATGCGCGCATAGGGATAAGGGGTAAGTTGGGAGTAGCGGAAAACCACCATTCCGATGCTACGGAATAGTGAAATACTTAAATCGTGACCGAAGTATACGCATGTAAGGGTAAGTTGGCAAGTTTTTGGCGATTGGGGCAGTTTGGATAGATGAAAAGCAAAAGGGATTCGTAAACAGGCAGGTAAGAGTCAAAGACCCTCACCCGCCTGTTCTTTTTGAAGACAGCGTTTCTCTCAACTAGGCCACCTTTTTCATTTTCTTGGCATCCACGAGTGTTTTAATGCGTTCACCCAGCAAAACGGGGTCAAAGGGCTTTCGGAATGTCTCGTTAAAAACAGTTCGATTGAAACCGGACATCGTGTCCTCATCGCTCAGTAATCCAATTTGGATAGCGTCGTTCAACTGAGGGTGTTTCCGGAGATTCTGCGCGAGCAATACCGATGCCTGGCGCCCGATAGTGAAATCAATCACCAGACAATCGGGATGGAACGTTTCAGCATGCATGCCGGCATCGAATGCACTCGCAGCACATTCGACCCTGAAGGGGTCCGTATTCAGCAGACCCATCAAACTTGTGCGGATAGGGTCCGCTGCGCTGACCACAAGCACCTTTCCTACTGCCATGTCCTCGAAGGGGCCCAATGGCATGCCGTGTTCTTTCAGGAATCTGATCAAATATTCGCGTGGAATGCGGCGATCCTGTGAACCGGGAATCCGATACCCTCGCAGGCGTCCGCTGTCGAACCACTTCCCGACCGTCCGTGGTGCCACCTTGCACATTTTGGCAATCTGCCCTGTTGTGAAGACTGTTTTCATCGCTTGGTGTCCCCCTTATGTATCTGTGACATTCTTTGTGATTCTCAACGACTCCGGGCATGTGCCCATGAAGAGAAAAGCCGTTGTTCAAAAAGAACTTCCTCGAATAGTAGAACTGCAGAGCGGAGAGTCAATATCATCACTTTTTTGTATGCAGCACTGCGTACCGACAGATGAAGAAAAGCGTTCGCCATCCATCGCGGAATGTCCGCAAGTGGGGGCCATGGAGGTGGCGTCCATCGGGGTGCAGGGTCACGGGTACTTCTGCAAAGCGCCCACTTTTTGTCTGCACTTCCAGCAGTAACTGCATCGCAAATTCCATACCGGGTTGTGTGAGCGTGAGCGATGGAAGCAGCGACCTGCGGATGGCGCGCATGCCGCAGTGCACGTCGTGCAGAGGAAGATGAAAGACGGTGCGCAGCAACCAGGTGAAAAACGGATTGCCTATGTACCGGTGCAGGAAGGGCATTGCGCCGGGAAGGACATGTCTGCGGCCCATAATGAAATCAACATCTGTTTTGAACGCTGCAATGAAGGCAGGAATATCGTCTGCAGAGTAGCTGCCGTCGCTGTCCATCATGAGAATCAACTCGCCTTTTGCCGTGCGAAGACCTGCCATGAGCGCATTGCCATAGCCGCGTAGTGGCTCTTCAATCACCTGTGCATGATGCGCGCGGGCAATGGAGGCAGACGAATCGGTACTTCCGTTATCCGCCACAATCATTTCAAAGGAGATATTCTGTGATTGCAGAACGGTGCGAATGGAATCGATACACGTGCCCACTGTGTCCGCTTCATTCAGACATGGCAGAATCACAGACAGGCGCACCGATGATTGCGATGCATCAGTCATGACGTGACAGAGCGGATCGGACAAAAAAGATGAGAACGCAGACCGTTGTTACCATACCCAATAGGAGACCGGCGTGCAGGCCTGTTTCGCCAGGAAGACCGTAACGCTCCACCGATTCTTCCAGCAGTGAACTGAAGAGATAATTCGAGAGACTTGTTCCTAGCAGCATGACAATAATGACGCTGCTTTTTTGCAGTGAAAAGGGTAATGAATTTTCTAAAGTCCGTGATCGTCTCCAGGCAAAGACAAAGGAGAGAATCAGGAGGATATGTACAAACGCCGGGAAGAAAGTCCGCATACCGGAGCGTAGTGAGAGCAGCTGAGGGGACAGTGCGGTCCGTCGGACAACTGTTGTCATCAGTGGAGAAATGCGTGCAGGATCGATGGTTCCCGATGGAGGGAAAAAAGTGGTACGAACAATCTCTACTACACCGGTCATTGTTTCGTTGTAGAAGTCCGCAGTGTCTTTTTTTGCATCGATAGTAATCAATGTAGGGCTCACTAGCGCATAGTAGTTGTCGCGCACCATCTGAGCGTATCCGACTGGGTGCAGAAGAATAATGCGTATCGCAATGCGTGTGGCGAAGCGATCCAGGGCGAATGTTTCTCGGACGTACGCCGCTTCAGATTGAAGGCCTGTTGTACCCGGATGAAGGAAAGATGTAAGCGTACTGAAGATATTGGGCATAGCGTCACTCTGTTGCCAGCGATATGTGTCTTCATTGGTCCCGAATGTTTGCCCGAAGGCACGGATATGATCAATAAATTGTTTATTTTGCACCGGATCATCGAGCAATTGATCATTATCTTCTACGAGGAATAACACATGCGGCAGAAGATTGCGCGCGCCAAATGCTGTCATGCGGAAGTTGCCGTAGAGTACGGCATTATGTGCCGACCATAACGCTGTGGGTGCCAGCAGCAATGCGATACATAGTGCGCTCATGCGCATGGTGTAAACAGGTGCGGCATTCTTCGGTGTGCGGCCGCCCAGGAGCACCGCAAAGAGGATCCAGAGCGGAAAGAGAGATAATCCAGCTGGCCGGGTGAGAACTGCCATTCCCAAAAGGAAAAATCCAACACAGACCGAAACGCTCCGTTGCCCTATCCATCCACCCAGGATCATCGTGGAACCAATTAAAATCAGCCATATATAAAGCGGATCCGACAGCAGAAAAAGATTGTATGCAAAGGAATGCATCGTCAGGACTTCCATCAGCAGAAGGGTGCAGCCAAAGAGAATGCCCTTTTTTGCAGACTGAAATAATCTCGCCATCATCCACGAAAGAGAGGTGATTCCCGCGGAAAAAAGGAGAGAGTGAAACCAGTAAATGGCTGCGGTTGGCTCCGGGAAATAGGATGCGATGCCGAGTACAAAAGGAAAAGGAGGAGTACGTGCCCATTGGATAGCGGCCCCTTTCCAGAGATGAAACGTCTGGAAAAATTCCAGATAGCTGGCCGTGTCGGGCATGGCAATCCCGTACGGGTATGCCAGCGAAAACAGATAGCACACAAACGCGCTCAGCAAAAACGGAATGGCGTACCACAAGAAAGAATGCGCCCGCAAAAAGCTTTGTATCCGATACATCATGCGCAGAGTGTAGCGAAACAGCTTAACGTTCGCTGCTGATTCCCTGCAGAAAAGCACGGTAATGTGCGCCGCGCAGTGTGGGCGTCATGGCAATCAACTTGTACGCAATCATCTTGAGTCCCGTTGGCATACGGCCCAGTTCCGGATCAATCCGTGTGAGCTTGGTGAGTGATGCGCCAAGAGTGGTCATGCGCTTGAGCGAATCTTCAAGCTCAATGTGGTGATGATGCAGTGCCTTTGCATCGGGTGCGTAGAAGAGTGGAATATTATCGTCGCGCAGTTGTTTGCCCCAGAGCGTATCTTCCCATCCGTAGAGCGTGAGGTCTTCGCGGAACGGATATTTTTTGGCGATCTCTGTGGAGACGCTGATATGGCTGGTGTAGGTGAAGCGCGGTTGCATCTCTTCGGGGATCAGCATGCCTGCATATTTTTCAATCAGTGGATACCCAAACTGCCAGCCTGTTTTTTCCAGCCAGCGCATCACATCATTGATGTCACATGCCGGGTCCCATGTGGTGAAACCGAGCACTGCGATGGGTCGCGGGTTCAATGCGGCGGACTGTGTTTGAATACGCACATGTTTTTCACACGCATCGGGTGCGAGGAAAATATCATCCCCAATGAAGAGTGTGAGTGGTGCGGTTGCTTTCTCCACTCCCCGGTTGCGGGCGACACCCTGTTGGGACTTCGCTATGGCGATGTAGGTTATAGGTTTTAGGTTATAGGTTATAGGATCGGTGAAGAGTGCAGCTGTCTCTGCATCATCCGCTCCGTCGTGCACGACAATCACTTCAAGCTGTTTCGCTATTGATTGCGCCTCGAGCGCCTTGAGGCATTGCATCAGTATGGATGGCCGTTGGCGCGTGGGAATGATGATCGAGAGGCTCGGCATGATGGGATTCTACCTGAACTGGCTTGGGCTGAAGGACAAATGCAATGCTTGTCAGACATTGATTGCGGAACGTCTTAAGTTTTTGAATATCCTGCTTAGAAAACCATTCCCCCTTGCTAGTCATTTCA
>CAYRQG010000059.1:1867-7179 GCA_964426345.1 uncultured Candidatus Peribacteria bacterium | reverse complement strand
AAAAGCAAGAAGGCGCACGTGCCGGTGATTCTGGTTGCCACCAAGTGCGACCGTCCGGATATTATTGATGATTTGCTGCCGCAGTACTACGCGCTCGGGATCAGCGAAGAAGTGATTGGTGTGAGTGCCGTGCACAAGACCGGTATGGAAGAACTGGAAAGTTCGATTGTGAAACATCTGGTGAGCATGCATTTTCTGAAGCAGCCAAAAGAAGATTTGGAGAATGCAAATCCTCCGCGCATTGCCATCATCGGGAAACCAAACGTGGGCAAGAGTTCCATTATCAATGCGCTTATGAGCGATCCTCAGCGCGCGATGTCGCCGCGTATTGTGTCCGATATTCCGGGTACCACCCGCTATTCCTCGGATACGATCATCCGCCACGAAGACAAAGATTATATTTTTGTGGATACCGCAGGACTCCGCCGCAAAGCACGAGTGGAAGAGGATCTGGAATATTTGAGTAATGTGAAAAGTATTCAGGCACTGGAAGACAGCGAAGTGGTGATTATTATGATGGATGCCAGCGAGGTGGTCGCCAAACAGGATAAGCGCATCGACAATTTGGCAATCACGGAAGGCAAAGGAATCATCATCCTTTTAAATAAGTGCGACAAAATGACCCGTCCGGAACGCGAGGAAAAAGAAATCGAAGTTCGCGCTGCATTCCCCTTCTGCCGCTACGCACCGATTCTCTTCACCTCTGCAGAAACACGCGAAAACCTCCCCAAGCTTTTCCTGCTGATTGACAGCGTCGCCCGCAACCGCCTGCGCCGCATTTCCACAAAAGAGCTGCTCCGCTGGTTCGAAAACACGATTCACCGTGTGCCTTCGCGCGTGCTTTCCAAGAGCAAGTTCATTACACAGGGCGAAGAAGTGCCTCCCACCTTTGTGGTGTTTGTGAAGAAGCCGAGCGAAGTGGACGTGACACAGCTCCGGTTCCTGGAAAATAACCTCCGCGACACATTCTCGTTTGAAGGAGCGCCCATTCGCTGGATTACGAAAGAAGGATGACGCGTTATGGGTTATGGGTTAAGAGTTATGAGGAGAAAAAACACTCATAACTCATATTCTCATAACTCCTAACTCATCCAATAGCATTGAAAAAGATGCAGCTCTATACTCTTATCTATGTCCCGCTCGAACATTCTCGGCATCATTGGTGGCTTCTTTCTACTGACGTTCGCAGTCTACGGTCTCTCGCTCGGGAATAACTTTGTTGCCTGGGACGATAACTATCTGATTGTGAGCAATCCCATCATCAAAGGATTTTCGTGGTCCCATATTGTGAGCGCGTTCACATCGTACGATCCGGAATTGTATGACCCGCTGATTTTCCTCGTCTACCAGTTCAACTACACAGTTGCAGGACTGGATCCCTTCATGTTTCATTTCACAAACCTTGTGCTGCATACATTGAACGCACTCGGAGTGTGCTGGCTCCTTTTCCTGCTTACGAAAAAGAAATGGGCGGGCATTATTGCAGGTCTGCTCTTTGCGGTGCACCCGCTCAATACCGAAGCAGTATCGTGGTCTGCAGCTACAAAAGACGTACTCTCCACGTTCTTCTTTTTGGCATCTGTTATCAGCTACCTGTACTACCGCAATGACAGAAGCAACAAAAAGAGAAATTATGCTCTGAGCATTATCACCTTCTTGCTGGGTCTCCTCTCGAAAGTAATGGTCTTAACATTGCCAATCATCCTGTTACTGATTGATATCCGCGACAGGCGCCCGTGGAGCTGGAAGATGCTGATTGAAAAAATTCCCTACTTCGCTCTTTCCTGGATCTTTGGTGTCATTGCCCTCTTTGGAAAGCAGGATGTTGTCACGGAATCATCACTCGTTGAAAAAATCCTGATGGCCTGTAAAAGCACGATGTTCTACATCGGATCATATATTGCACCTGTTCAGCTGACCGTGCTGTATCCGTATTCGAAGCCGATCACTATTGCCTCGCCCGATTTCCTGATTCCGTTGAGCCTTGTTGCAATGCTCTTTGTCATAGTTATTCTCTGCTGGAACAAGATGCGCGACATCAGTATTGGAATACTGATTTATGGCATCACCCTTGCGCCGACCTTTTTTAACTTCGCAAAAGGCGGGTACTTTTACGTCGCATCGGATCGGTATGCGTATGTTCCGCAAATCGGTTTACTGCTGATTCTGCTGTATGTCATCGATCGCCTTATACTTGAATCAAGAATCAAATACAGCCGGGAATATGCATTCATCGGATCGGGAATTATTGTGGTAACCCTCGCCGGTCTTGCCCTGCAACAATCACTCACCTGGAAAAATACCGAAACACTGTTCCTGCAGACACTCAGGCACCATCCCGATGCAATGGCAGCGCGTCTGAACCTGGGATACGTGTACCGCGAATCCGGCATGTATGAAGAGGCACTGGAACAGTTCAATTCGGTGATCGAAAAAGAGCCGACAAACGGCCTCGCGTATGCAAACAAAGGAGTGGTGTATCAGAAGCAGGGAAAGACCGAAGACGCTATTGCAACGTTTAAAAAGGGCATAGAAGTCGACCCTAAAGAACGCGACCTCTATATGAGCCTGGGCTTACTGCACGAAAAAGAAAACAAGCTCGATGATGCATTGGCCAATTATCAGAAGGCGCAGGAGCTGAGTCCGAATTACTCCCCGGTCTACAACAATCTGGGGTCCATTTACGTTCAAAAGAATGATGTACAGCGGGCACTTGATGCCTACAAGAAAGCCATCGACATCAATCCATACTATGCAGATGCACACTTCAATCTGGCATTCATTTACGCAAAACAGGGAAATGCGGATGCGGCAGAAGCGGAATACGAAACAACGCTCGATATAGAAGGCGATACAGTGGAGACGCTGCGTACACTTGCCGGGCTGTATGCCGAGCAAAATAAAACTGCGGAGACAATCAGAACCCTACAGCGCATTTTACAGATTGATCCCACAAATGAGTTTGCCACAAAACTGATGAACGCCTTACGCCAGCACGGACTCGTTCAGTAAGACCGCTTACCCGCGACCATTTTTATCGTCAATCACGCGGCCATCTTCGCGGATGGGAAGCGGGAAGGCGCGAATGGCAGTTTCAAGTTTGTCGAGAAGAATTGCCGGATCGTCATCGAACACCATGTTCGGGGGAATAGTACGCTTACAAAGCTCTTCAATCACATGGGGGACTGCATTACTGATTCCTCCCGTGTTGGTAACAATGCCAATCGGGCGGCCTTCGTCGTATGCGATAGTCAATTCATTCAGTGTCCCAATTCCCCCGCCAATAATCACCACGCCATCAGCGGAACGGATATTGATGATATCGCGCTCCATGAATCCCATGCCGGTAAAAATAATCATGTCATGATCATGCGGTGAAAGATATTCATGCACATGCTGATATTCGGAAAATGCCGGAGAAATGCCGATGGAAAATCCACCCGCTTCTTTACATCCGATCAGCGCATCATTGGGAAGTCCCGGACAGGCGCCATTGATGAAGATATGTCCGCGTTTCCCGATTTCTTCACCCAGTTTGCGGGCAGTTGCGCGGGCAGCAGCGTCGAGAGTCTGTGGACCACTGGCAGAACCCATCACACCGATTTTCAAACGGTGATAGTGTTCGTTTCCGGAGTGATTGTTGAGGGGGAGAGCGTTCATACGATCAGTGTATATGAATGTATATGTGATTGGATATTCTCTTCATTATTTTAGCATAAAATCGTGTTTTTAGCAAAATATGCGCCAGACGATTCATGCCTGTTTTTAGCCCTTATCGGAGGTACTTGGCACGATTGACGTTATGCTCATCATTGGTGACAGCATAGTGGATTTTTCCATCGCTCCCATGCAGATAGTAGTAATATGGGCTGCTTTGGGGGTGGAGCGCTGCTTTGATGCTGGAGAGACTCGGGCTTGCAATGGGTCCCGGCGGCAATCCTGCAAACTTGCGGAGATTGTACGCGGAATCTACCTGCAAATCGGATTCAGTGAGCGCGGCGTTCTTTTTATCTGCTGCGTAGCGCACAGCAGCATCAATCCCGAGCACCATGTGCTGATCCAGGCGCTTCCAGATAATGCCCGCGACTACCGGTCGCTCATCGGCATTTCTGCTCTCTTCTTCTACAAGTGATGCAACAGTGATGATGTCATTCAGCGATCGCCCTGACGTTTTGATATCTGCCGCCAGATCTTCGATTACTTTCGTCCGGAATGTCACCAGCAAACGTGTCATGAATGCTTCGGCGGCATTACTCTCGGCAGCGACGTAATAGGTATCCGGATACAGATACCCTTCTACTTTTCCGCCGCGCGCCGCAAGTTCTTTGGTGTTTTTGGGCAAGAAACTGAATGCAGACACATCGCACGTCTGCGCACACTTCTGCAATTCTCCCGATTGAATAATCCCTTTCCTGGAAAGCAATGCATCCATATCTTCCACCGTATATCCTTCCGGAATTGTTATTAATTCTTCTGCTGTCTTTCCGCCCGCCAGCACATCGACTATCTGCGGTGCACTCATAGAAGAAGAGAGAGCAAAGCTGCCTGCTTTCAGTGATCCCGCTTTTCCGCTGAATTTGACATACACTTTGAATGCAAACGGAGACCGGATCAGATGTTCGTCGGCAAGATGCGATGCAATACTTGCTGTCGATTCACCTTTTTCCACTTTGAAGATCGCATGAGCATCGTTGAATTCAACTGGGCTCAGCAAATGACCATACCATCCGCGTACACCCAAAAAGAGAATGACAAGAAGGACAACTGGCAGAATCAGCTTCTTCATATCAGGCCTCGGGCATGTCGCCGGTCGGCATTCCCATCTGCTTCATAATGCCCTGCATGCGTTCTGCAGCCACAATCTGTGCTTTCCCAAGAGCGCGGTTGAGCGCATCGATAGCGAGGCGCGGAATATCGTCGCGTGATACCTCGGGGGCAATGGTCATGGAGATAATGGTCTGCTCTGCATTCACCACCACAGCAACGCCGCTTGCTTCCGCTTCCACGTGCACGTTCTTCAGTTCTTTCTTAATACGCTTGGCATCGCGCTGGATGCGGTACAGGTCTTTCATCTGGGAGAAACTGGACATAGGGATGGGGTTTGAAAGTTTAAAAGTTGCAGGTTACAAATGTACGTAAGAACGGATGCATATCCTAGCATAGTACGTTCGCTCGACAAATCCCCTCTCACCTGCTTTCCTTGCAGTCTGATGTGGTTTTTCCTCTCCATCATCGCCGCTTTTCTCTATGCCTCGCTGTGGCTCTTCGGCCGTGCCAGTACGGGTATCCCGACAGGCGGTGTTACGGCGAGC
>CAYRQG010000059.1:0-1857 GCA_964426345.1 uncultured Candidatus Peribacteria bacterium | reverse complement strand
CGGCGATCCAGTTCTCATTTGGTATACCGCTATTGTTTGCAACGATCTGGCATCAGGATTTCCCATGGCATCAACCCATGTGGTACGCATTTTTGATCATTACTATTTTTATCAATCCCCCTCTCGCGTGGGCTCTCAATTTTGCATTACAACGAAGCGATGTTTCTATGATTAAACCATTAGCAGGACTATCTGGTGTTACCGCAGCACTCTTCCCGGTGATTGTGTTCGGACAGGTGATTCCTGTCACTGGAATGATTGGCATTATTGTAGGAACTGCAGGACTGTTTTTGTTGTATCACGCGAAGTGGGATATATGGCGCACTCGCTATCCGTGGATTGTTCTTGTGACTGTACTCGTATTTGGCGTAAATGCAGCAATTGTAGGTGCAACACTCCATATTTTCCCTGATCCGCTTTTCATTACTGGCCTTGCCTGTACATCCAATTGTCTTTTTGCACTTCTACAATCAAAGGGGAAATGGAAAGCAATCGAATGGAATCGATCAACACTCTTTCTGATGTTCTGCTTTGCATGCGCTACGCTGGGTCAGGATTTTGCGACGAACGTCGCTCTTCAATTGGCACTCGCTGGATATGTTATATCAGTAAAGCGCACGAGCATTATTATTGCATCGGTCGGAGGTTACTTTCTGTTTCATGAACGTAACGTCACTTTTTCACGGCTTCTTGCTTCCACAATATTGGTGGTAGCAGGAGTAGTACTGCTTGTTCTCTGATCGTTAGGATCGAATAATTCCAATACGGTCCTCAATTTCCTGATCGACGAAAATCTTCTTGCGACCGTACTTCATGCGACTGTATTCCTTGATGAGTTCCGCGCGCTTGGGGTTACGCTGCGATTCGTCGTAGATGGTTCCCATGCTGAACGGACGACTGGAAGTATTGTTGATATTGAGCTTGGAGTAACAGTGGAAGTTCGGGATGCCAATCACGTCCTGTTCACTCAAGGTCGGTGCGAATTCTTTGGCCATATACTCGGCATCTTCAGCTCCAATCTTGAAGCTCATGATGGTACCCACGTTACCAAAGACCGCATCGCGCACTTTGCTGTTGGCGCCTTCGTACGCAGACGTTTTATCGGTCAGCTGTCCGATGTACTGGTGTGCCATAATGAGCGCCAGTTCGTACTTGCGTGCTTCGGAAAGAATCGTGGAGAACGCATCGGTAATGAAGTTCTGGAATTCATCCACGTACAGGTAAAAGCGCTTGCGTTCTTCCTGCGGGATTTCCGCACGGGAGAGCGCGGCCATGTTCACTTTGTTCACGAAGATAAGACCAAGAAGCTGCGCGTTAATATCTCCGATTTTACCCTTACTCAGGTTCACGAGGAGCACTTTGCCCGTATCCATAATCTCGCGGATATTGAACGCACTCTTCGGCTGTCCGATGATATTGCGCATGGTGCTGTTTGTCACAAACGGTCCGAACTTGGCAGAGAAGTACGGGATCATCTCTTCTTTTTCGCGTGCACCGGTCTTCGCGATTTCATTTTCCCAGAAACTGCGCACGACGACGTTCTTACACTTAGCCACTTTGTAGCGCTGGAATTCGTCATCCACGAAGAGACGTGGGACATCGATGAGCGTGGCACCCTCTTCTTCATCGTCCATCAGCGTGAGACAACCGTTACGGAAGTAGTGCTGAATGCGCGGACCGAAGATTTCATTTCCGAAGAGCTTGATAAAGATTTCCATGGCATCGAGTGATGCACGGTCTTTCTCCTCGTCGGTTTTTGCTTCCCGCATATTGAGTCCCAGCGGGCGCTCGGTATCGGAGGGATCGAACACAACAATATCGTTCGCGCGCCCCTTGGGAACGTGTCCGAGCGCATCC
>CAYRQG010000058.1:0-7238 GCA_964426345.1 uncultured Candidatus Peribacteria bacterium | reverse complement strand
CTTGGGATGCATTGGATGCTCTGAACCTCTCGGCGGTCTTGCCATGCTCTTTGGCTTCCTCTCGCAACTTGCTGCGCTTGGCCTCGGTATCATCATGATCGGTGCCACGTACAAGAAGATCAATGAATGGCACGTACCATTTACCGCCATGGATAAAATGGGATGGGAATTTGATCTGATGATTTTGGGCGCATGTATTGCCCTACTGACTCTGGGCGCAGGTATCTACAGTGTGGATTCCATCCTGCTCGGACTGTAAAAAACAATCCGTGTTGCAAACAATAAAGCAGTGCTACGATTCATCTATGCCTCCCGCCAAGAAAGACGAAACCGTCGCACTGCTTACAGAAATCCGCGACCTCCAGGCTGCCAATCACGAACCGCTGGTCGGCACCAAAAAAGCGCAGCAGCGATCATTCGTTATGAACGTCGCGCTGAATAGCGCCATTGTGATCTTCGTCGCATTTGCCACGTACTATTACTATTCCACACTGGTGGCGTCGTTTGGAAACTGATAAAAAAAGAAAAATTCCGCACAGGTAACAGATAACCGGTCACAGTTAACAAACCTGCTCTTTCTTAATGTCACCTTAATCAGACAAGGTTATACTGCCTATACATGCATATTCTCCTCATTGAAGACCAGCAAAAACTGGCGGACAACATCCGGCAATTTCTCGAACTCGAACACTACGCGGTGACTGTCTGTCATGATGGCAAAGAAGGATTTGAAAAAGCGATGACTCAGGACGTGGATCTCCTCATTTTGGATATCAATCTACCCGGCATGGACGGCTACGTGATTTGTTCCATGCTCCGCGAGCACAAGAAAAACATGCCAATCCTCATGCTGACCGCCCGCACCAAACAGCAGGAAATTGTGCACGGACTGAATGTGGGTGCCGATGATTACCTCGGAAAACCGTTTGATCTCGATGAACTTCTCGCACGCGTTCGGGCACTCCTTCGCCGCAAAAGTGACGACAAACAGCCCGTTCTCAAAACCGGCAATATCACACTCGACACCAATACACGCGAGGTACGCCGCAAAGAAAAAAAGGTGGACCTCTCCCCCAAAGAATATGCCCTCTTCGATTTTCTGCTCCGGCACAAAGGAGTGGCACAGGACCGGCCGCGCATTATTGAACACGTCTGGGGCGGACGCGATGAGCTCATGTTCTCGCAGACAGTCGATGTACACATTGCGTATCTCCGGCGTAAGCTCGGGAAAAGCACGATTGAAACAGTTCCCGGTAAGGGGTACTTGATTCCCGTAGACTAAGCATGTTCAAAGCAATCGGTCACAGGCTGGCTCTGCAGTTCACGCTCTTTGTGTTTCTGCTGTTTCTGGTAAATGGCGCAGTGTTTCTGATTGCCGATTTTGGAAATGCCAAAAGACAGGCACACGACAGACTGCAGAAAGCCTCTCATTTCCTGGTCGACAGACCCGTTGGATCGCCGGATGATATTGAACAGGTACTGCCCCGGAACATGCGGGATCGCGTCCGCGTGATCGGGTCCGGGGGTGAGACGATTTACGCAGGACCCATGTTTGAGGATATTCCCTTCATACAGGGAACCGGGATGATGGATATGATGATTGAAGATGAGCACTATAATGTCCTGACACTGCCCGTTCTCCGGAACGGCAGGCCTTTTGGATTTGTGCAGATTGCCGACATTGAACGTCTGCAACTCAACGATCTCCCCTTTCGTGCCTTCATCTACCTGCTCGTGAGCGTTGGCGTCTCCGCACTTGCATTTATAGCAGGACGCTTCTTCGCACGCCGCAGCTTGGCACCGGCCGAAGCAATGGTCGAACAACTGGAACAGTTCACACAGGATGCCTCCCACGAACTCCGCACTCCCATTGCCGTCCTCAGTTCATCGCTGGATCTGTCGCTCAAGACGCAGAAATACAAAGAAGGCATTCTCTCTGCCAAACAGGATCTCAAAGATATTTCCACTCTGGTCGAACGCCTTTTGGAACTGGCACGGCTGGACCGGTTCACATTGCAAAAAAGTATAGTTGATTTCTCGTCTTTGGTAACCGACATGGCCGACAAATACCAGCTCCTTGCCGAAGAAAAGAAGATTGCGCTCACAGCAACTGTCGCCAAAAAAATCAGTGTCCAGGGTGACGCCGCGCTCATCCGGCAGATTGTCGGGAATATTCTCACCAACGCCATCAAGTTCACGCCGGAAAACGGATCGGTACACATCGATCTTACAAAGCACGCACTGACGATTACCGATACAGGTATCGGGATTGCCGAGAAAGATCTCCCCCATATTTTCGACAGGTTTTATCAGGCCGATACCTCACGCACGAACGATGGATTCGGGCTGGGCCTGGCTCTTGTAAAACGCATTGTCGATTTACATGGATGGACAATCGGGATTGTGAGCAAACCCAAAAAAGGGACGACCGTCACCGTCCTTATTCACGCATCTTAATCTCGCCTTAATGCCCCTCTCGTATACTAAGGGCACCTGTGGAAGGCAGGGAACGAAAGGGCCGCGTTACTGCGGCTTTTTTCGTGTATCGATACGCTTCATCTGATTGCGGATTTTGACACCCCTTCCTCCTCTGCATACCGGGAGATACGCAGAAGAGGAATACAATCACCATTGGAGCACAAAGAGTGCAAGATAATTCTCAGGCCTTGATCATAAAGAAATCATCCTTGGGCCAGCGTACTTTCTTGTACGAAGCCGTTGCATCATCGGCGGCGCGGAAGCCAACCGGAACTATCACGACACTGGTCAGATCGTCTTCAATAATACCGAGGTCCACATCCACATGAGCGGGATCAAATCCTTCCATCGGACATGCATCGATTTCCATCTGTGCAGCCGCAGAGAGGAGGAACCCAACGGCGATATATGCCTGACACTTCATCCAGGCGGCCAGGGCTTCCGGCGTTCTGCTTTTCACAGTACCCACCATCATCTCGCGGTAGGTAGCGAGTGATTCGGGAGTCATGCCACGCTCTGTTGCAACGTGGGCAATGAACTTGTCCACAAATGCTTCATCGATTGTCTTCTTGGCACAGAAAACAAAAAGGTGCGATGCATCCACAACCTGCGTCTGGCCCCAGGCATGCTCCTGGATCTTTGTGCGGGTCTCGGGGTTGGTAACAACAAGCACTTTGTACGGCTGCAATCCGTAGGACGATGCGGCCAGGCGGGTTGCCTCCATCAGCTCATCAAGCTGTTCGGGGGAAAGCTTTTTGGTAGCATCAAATTTCTTGGTGGCATAGCGCCAGTTCAGGTGATCAATATAGGTAGACATAGAAAAACGAAAAATGAAATACAGCTTATTGTAGACGAGAAAACAAGCAAAAAGAACTATTTCATTCAGTTTTCCCTCTCCTGGCATAGAGAACGGGCGGACAGAAGAGGGTGGCCCGCAGGGCCGGGTGAGGTCTTCCCACTTCTAACACAAACCTAGTACTCCTCCCCATCCCTCTTTATACTCCCCCACACCTATGGACTCCTTCCGTCAGCGTCTTGTCGCTTTCCTCCGGCTCCCCGCTCTGCAGAGTTTTGCATCCGTGCTTTTGCAGATGCTCGTCCGGATGAGTGTAACAGCAAATGCAGATCGTCATCTCGTGAACTCTTTCACCGTGATGCAGGTAGGAGGCAGAGACGGCTCTGATCCCTACACCAAATGGGTGCGCATGCGCGGCAAGGCAAAAACTATCGGAGTAGAACCGGAATCCGGCGGACTCGCAAAGATCCAAGCCAGCAACGCCTACGATCACATTGTCACACAGGCGTTCTCGAATACCGTCGGAACCGCTCCGCTCTACATTACGAAAGCCAAAGGCTGGTGCTCCCTCCTGCAACCAGACGAAGCTGCCATTGCGAAAGTAGCTGTAAAAAAGTGTATGGAACGCAGGCCGTTTGAGGTAACAGGAACAGAGCAGGTGCAGGTAACCACCATCGATACCATCAAGCACACGCTGCCCCCAATCGACTATCTTCAGATTGATGTGCAGGGTGCAGAGCTCCTCGTGCTGCAGGGAGCGGAGCAGACACTGAAGGATATTTTCGTAATTGAACTGGAAACACGCTTCTATCCCCTCTACCACCACGAAGCGATCTTTAAAGACACCCATGCTTTCTTCGAAAAAAACGGCTTCGTCCTCCTCCAGATGAACCGCCAGGGCGAACACGAATTCGGGGACACACTGGTAGAAGTGAACGCCTGTTACTACAACAAAGCTCTCGCCGCCTCGCAGCCGGCACGCATGACCATGCTGCAGGAATACGCACGGGCAAAGTACGGACTCTACAGCAATAGTCTCCTCAGACTGTGGGGCGATATTGCAGCCTGAATCACTTCACCGCGTTCACCCCTTCGTAGACTGTTTTGGAAATCTCGGCGATTGCCGCCGCTTCGTTTTTGATATTCGATCCGCTTGTGAGCACACATAAATCGTACACTGCAGTGGGGTGGTACACGATACCGCAATCGTGCAACTCACTTTCTGTATCCGATACCACAAAATATCCAAACTTATGCGCCACACGCACGCCGGACGGCACCCCCGCCACCAGTGCATCTTTGTAGGTACTTTCAGACAGCAGCTTCAGTGCAAACTCGGATAAATCACTCGGGAGATACGATGCATTGTAGAGCACTGTGAAGAGATTGGCGTAGGACTGCATGGAAAGATCGTCCATTTTCCCCGCCATCATATCCAGCACCCCCAGGTCCAAAAACGTGTTGGAGTTGACCGGCATAGGATGTGCGTTGATGGCATCCACCAGCATGTTTGCAGAGTCGTTATCGGAATAAAGAATCATGTGCCGCAGCAAATCGCGGACAGCATACGCAGTATTGGGCTGGATCGTTTGCTCCGGCAAATCCACATTGCTCATGGGAGGAAGCGAGGCTGGTGACACAAGTTGTGTATCCAGGAATGCAGGATCGTGCACCGCCATATGAAGAATGGCAATCATGACCGGAAGTTTCAGCAGACTGGCCGTGTGAAAATCCTGATACTCCTGAATGCCAAAACGCGGACCGTTTTTCAGATCACGGAAATACACGGAAATGTGCGACACCTTTCCTTCTTTTTTCAGGGTATTGATCTTTGCAATAAGCGTGTTTCGGAGCACATCGTACTGCAGTTCACTGCGGTCGCTGTCTGCATTCCGGCACAGTGCATTGTGGTTCAGAAGATCAAACTGCTTTTCACACGACAGTATCAGAACCTTCTGCACGGCAAAAAACGCCAACCCACCCAATAAAAAGGTCAGAAGCAACACTGCCCATTGCCTTCTGTAGTCAGAATAAAAAGCCACGAAAACAAGTGTGCTCCTCGAAACAGACGGATGCAATGAAGGTTTTCAGCCGTAAGAAACACGGAGCTGCCGTGTCTTAGCAACAGACACACCTTTCATCCTTCCCCCTCTTTTCTATGGGTGCCCTTGCCCCTTTCATTGTCCTCCTGATCATTGCCCTGATTTTTCAGTTCATCCCGATGGAAGCGCAGCTCAAGCGCATTGGATATATCATCATTGGTATTATCGCGATTGTCATGCTTCTGAGATTTGCGGGAATTCTCTAGAACAATAACTGGAGATAAAGCCCGGTAACACCCGTTATCGGGCTTTTAAAGCGTGTTCTATTGAAAATACACACACTATGGCTATACTCTCGGCTCACTTGGCCCCATCGTCTAACGGCTAGGACACTTGGTTCTCATCCAGGAAATAGGAGTTCGATTCTCCTTGGGGCTACCACATCTATCACAAACACATCTTTCATCATCGCAAGCTCTATTCTCATAGGGATTATTGACCGCACGCCCCCTCCCGCGTTAGCGTCTGTTCACTTTCCCCCATCAACCCATGGATTTGTCCGTCTTCAACTTCCCCGCCATTCTCGTTGCCGCACTCGCTGCATTCTTCGTTGGCTTCATGTGGCACGGACCGGTTTTTGGCAAAGTGTGGATGAAACTGATGAAAATCAGCGCCGCAGATATGAAGAAAGGGCAGAAGGAAATGGGCAAGAAAATGCCGCTCTACATGGCCATTGCCTACCTGCAGCAATTGGTCACATCCTTCCTGATGGCGCTCTTCTCCCTCATGCTCGGCGCCAGCGATACATTCAGCTCCGTGCTCCTCGCGTTCCTCATCTGGATTGGATTCATTGCCACAACACTCCTGAACGGCGTGCTCTGGGAAAAGCGCACTGTCCCCCTCTACCTCTTCAACATTGCGTATCAGTTTGTGAACTTGGTAGTGATTGCGTTGATTGTGGGGCTGTGGAGGTAAGCTAAAATTGCAGATAGGGATCGTTTTTGAGTTCGTCTTCTAATAAAGCGATTGTGTCTTTAATACGCTTCTCGTCAAATTTTTTTGTTTTCTTCACCTCACCCACTGCGTAACGCGCAGCGTCTTTATGCTGTGAAAAACACTTAAAGGCATTACAGAATTCAGTACTCAGAACACCTGTGTTTTTTGAAAGCCTCTCCAGTTTATTTCTACGATCTTTATGACTTTGTGTAGGCTTATGATTTGGCAGAAGCCAGAGGCGCACATCTAATATCAACTCCAATGCTGACCATAAGAGGTATATAAGTACATGAAATTCCGTAGACGGGTCTATTTTTTTGCATGCCCTAACGAATTCCTCAGCTCTTTGTAATTTCTCTTTTGCAACCTTTTTGTTGTACCGAAAATCGTAAGATAAAATCCAATGAGTTGTTACAGGTTCGCCCCACCGTATGATGTAACACTTTGCCGAATTCGGGTCTAAGGAATCCTCAAGTGCAGTAATATTTTTTACATCTTTTAAGTTGACCGACTTTACCTTGCCTACTTCGGAAGGATCGAATTTATCTTTGGTTTTAAACTCAAGCCGAAACTGCACATCATCATCTAGATGAACTATCGGATTTCTTGCATCATCGAACATTTCAATGACTGCCGCATTAAATCCCTTTACTCCTCTTTTATCCATTTCTGCTTTTACAAAAAGATCGATAAGTTGGTTAATTGTGTGACCAAAACCCACATCTTTATTAACTGCCTCTACTGGTATGACTACCGGCACAGTAAATTCATATCATAATACCTCCTAAAACCCCACTCGAAACACCGTCCCCACCCCCACCTCACTCTGCACCCGGATCGTCCATCCCTCTTCATCGCAGATATCTTTGCAGATGGCGAGACCCCGTCCTTTCCCTTCTGCCCTGCGTTATTGATCCCCGCGGCAG
>CAYRQG010000057.1:0-7461 GCA_964426345.1 uncultured Candidatus Peribacteria bacterium | reverse complement strand
GTCGGGTACCTCGCTGGCCACAGGTGACGACCTTCTGCATCGATCAAGGGAAATTCACGATAGACACCCTTGATGGCACCGCTTTCAATGTCGGCCTTGAGCCTTGGGATGAGCGCATCCCGATGCAGAAGATTGCCGACGACAATAGTTCGGGTATCCGTCATGCCGGATGGCAACAGCTCACCCGTGACCCATTTGCGCGTCTTCTCCCTTGCCTCCCGCGTGCGCGTGGATTCCAAGTCCTCAATGTCGTCGCAGATAATGAGCTGCGGTCGGTAAGGGCCATGGCGAAGGCCGCGTACGCTCTGCCCGACGGACACCGCCATGATCTTTGCGCCGAAGTTGGAAAGCACAATGGAACTGTTTCGTAATTCATCCTCTTCTTCACGAAACGGCCCTAAGTCGGCTGCAAGCAACGGGTTCGATTCAATCTCACTGCGGATATTCCGTAGCATCTGGCGTGACTGCTCCTGCGTCATGCCAACGAGCAAAACGAACTTCGCCTGATGAACGCCCATGATCGCCCAGAGCACATAGGCTAGGCTGATAAGCGTGGATTTTCCGGAACCACGGAACGCGAGGACGACTGCAATCGGAATAGATGCGTCCTGCGTGATCTCAAAAATATTCTTGTGGAATGGTGGCGATGCAATGGTGAAATAGTGTCCGAGATAGACGGCGCAAAAGAGTGCATGGGATTTCCGGACGGCGTACACGCGAGCCGCCTTGTCCTGCAAAAGCTGATGGATGATCTCTCGGTCATTGCTCATGTGTGGAAGTGGAAGAGTCAACGATGCCCGTGAGCTGCAATGCGCGCTCCACCAACGCCTGCTGCTCCGGCGTGAGTGCTCCGTCGAGGCTACGCAGTTCCGCTTTCAGCTCCATCTTCGTGGCGTAGGCGGGGTGCCGATGCTTGAGCCAGTACGTGATCGCACCGAGGTTCCCGTCACGAACAGCCGAGAGAAGCTGCGATTCCGCGAGATCGTTCATGAGGAACGTCCCTTCGTAGAGCGCCGTATCCGCAGCTTTTGCGAACTCCTGATCGTCCCTACGCCAGTCGTAGTAGGTCGTGCGCCCGATGCCGAGTTTTTCACAACAGATCTGGACGATTGGTGTTTTCTTCAGCTGGTCGAGCATCAGTGCTTTCTCACGCGCCTGACGATCTTTCACGGACTTGCGGCGTTTTGCGGATGATGATGAGTCTGGCATGGGTGGCATTAGGAAATTTTTTGAGCGCGAGCGCCTGTTAGCTTTTCGAGTCGAGCGATGATGATGCGGCAATACGCTGGTTCAAGTTCGATCATCACGCAGCGGCGCTGGGTCTGTTCGGCGGCGATGCCTGTTGTGCCGGAGCCAGCGAACGGGTCATATACAACGTCACCAATGTGGGACGAATTGAGGATGAGACGGCGCAAGATTGGAATGGGCTTTTCCGTTGGGTGGAAGGCACTTTTCTGGGGCTTTGGATGGATGATCACGCTCTTATCCTTGGATTTCATGAATGCATGGACTCCATGCCACCCGTAGGCGATGCATTCGTGCTGGGGCGCATAGTCCAGCCGTCCGATCACCGCGGCGGTCTTAAGCCAGAAAAGGAGCTGTGCAAACTTCCAGCCCGCTGCTTCCATCCCATCACGAAGCGCGAACAGCATCTTGTCCGAGCAGAAAATATAAGTGGCATTCTTGCGGCTCAGACACGGGCGTACGGCTTGCAGCCACGCGTGGGTAAATGTTTGGAACTCTTTATCACTCTGAAGATGATCGTTCGCAATCGGGGCGTGCGTACTTTTCCCTTTTGTGAATCCATTTCTACTTTCAACGTAAGCCACACCATACGGAACATCTGTGAGGATCAGGACAACACGGTTTTTGCCCAGCACGCGATCAACAAGATCCGGATTACGACTATCGCCACAGGCGACCAGATGATTGCCGACAGCGAAGATGTCGCCCTGCTTGATTGTTAACTCTTTCATGATTTGAGGAGGGTAGGTTTGATATGGAAGGCAGCCTCGAAGCGCAGGAGGATGACATCAACGAATACGGGGTCCCACTCAACAAGGAAGCAGTTACGCTTCATCTGGTGTGCCGCAATCAGGGTGCTTCCACTACCGCCGAAGAGATCGAGCACGTTGTCACCGGGCTGGGTACACCGGCGCAGTGCCCGTTCGTGGAGTACGGGGTTCTTTGCGGTCGGATGCTCGTAGTCTTGGGTGGGCAGTCTTTTGCAGAGCCATATATCAAGCATGTCAAGGATGTCGTCTATCGTTCGGTTTCCGTTTGAGATTTCCTTATTAAGAATTTCCGTGAGGTTTTGTGCGCGCGGCGAGAGATATGGTTTACCACGTGTGCCATAGATCACTGGCTCATAACACTTATTGAATGCCACCTGCGGGGTCATGTTGAAGTTGTTCTTGATCCAGAGAGCCACGCGCTTGAATTCGATGCCCAATTCCGGATAGATGGCTTGCAGCATGCCGATGTATTTCTGATCGCAGTACGTGAAGACATGGCAGTCTGGCTTGCACGCCGTGAGTCCGTTCATAACCGTCTTCTTCAGGAATTCGCGGTAGTCCGCATCAGTCTTGTTGTCTTTTGTTTTCCCGCCGTAGTTCATCTTGCCGCTGATGCCAGCCGAATAATCCACCTTCAGGTTGTAAGGAGGATCGCTATAGAGCATGTCGATACGCTTCTTGCCGACGAGCCGTTGGATAGCGGCGGGATCGGTTGAGTCGCCGCAGATCAGTTTGTGTCCCGCAAGATCATAGAGGTTTCCCACCTTGGATTTCGGTTTTTTGATTTTCTTCACGGCGGCATCAACGTCAAAGTCATCGTCCTCGGCTTCCAATGTGTCATCCCATATTTTTCCGAGGTCACCGTCATCGAACCCGATATCCAGTAGTGCGGTGACATCGAAGTTTTTAAGTTTCTCAAAATCCCATTCACCTTGGTTCCGGTTAAGTCGGACGTTGAGTTCGCGCTCCCGTTCTATGCTCGGAATATTCACGAACACCACGGGTAGTTTGGCAAATCCTAGTTCCTTCATGCACTGGAGCCGGAAATGTCCGCCGATCACAACCCCGTTACGTTTCGGAGCGCCGTTGACGATGAGAGGATCGACCGCACCGAACTTATGAATGCTTTCCTTCAGCTTTGCTTTCATGTCGTCATTCCATTTTCGCGGATTGTAGTCGGCGGGCTTCAGTGAACCGATCGGAACCTCTGTGATTTTGATGGGTACTTTTGAAATGCGTTCACGTAGCATGGGAGGTTGGGGGAACAGATACCAACAACTACTCACGTACGTGCACGCGGGCACCAGAAATATCGTAGAGACTCTAGTCTCCACACGCTCTAAGTCAATCACTGGATGTGTATTTCATGGCTCTATGTAGCTATAAACTGCTATACCCTATAGCAGGGTATAACCATTGATTTTTGAGCATCAGAGAACTGCAAACATCTCATTTTGTCTCTATTTTTCACCGTAAAAAATCATCTGTGGACGAAGTGATGATCATGTTTCCTAATACAAATGACTATATTTACTGCACTGTGAACATACCCATCATCCCGTTGCTCAGATGTTCCGCAATGTGGCAGTGGAACATCCATTCGCCGTGATTGGTAACGTCGAGAAGAATATCTACCGATTTTCCCGCAGGAACCAGCGTCGTGTCTTTCCAGACAAGGTTCTCATTTTGCTTTCCGTCGACGGCAAGTACTACGAAGCGCTGCCCGTGGAAGTGGATTGGGTGTTGCATCGGGTGATCGGAGCCGTCACTTTCCTCGTCATTCACGATACGGATTTTCACCTTATCACCAACCTTGAATTGATAGTGGATATCCATGTTTTCCTTGCCGGATTCAGCATCAATCAATTTCCACTGAGTGTTGCCCTTCACGGACATGACGTTCATGTGCGGCATCGGATCTTCCCACTCAATACCTTCACCATCGCTGGTTGCATCTCCATGCTGCATAGCTCCATGGTCCATACCACCCTGCTGCATCATCCCTGCCATCGTAGACTCGACGGAAAGATGAATCGTCTTGTCCACAGGCTTATTGAAGAACGGACGGACGGTATCGATGACCGCAGTGACATCCCCATTCTCGCCTAGGGAAGCGAATGCTTCGTCGGGAGAGGTATTTTCCGCAGTAGCCGTCACTGTGCCAAGTAGCCACGTTCGTGCGGGGCTGACGCTTTCGATGCGGTACGTGCCCGCATCTGCAAACTGTACTTCCACAATCGCTCTTTCAGACGGAGAAAGAATGAGTGAATCAACCAATGCTTCACGCTCAGCCCTTCCCGCATCGCCACCAATCAATTTCATTTTCGCGCTCCCGAAACGCACTTTGAAGCTGCGGGTGTTCGCAGTGTTTGTGAAGTAGTACCGTACGACGGATCCACGAGGGACGGATACTTTGTATTCGGTCTTTCCATTCACGAGCATCGTATTGCCGAACCGTCCCATAAGGGCGTGATCAGCCTCCTGCTCTCCGTATGGGACGGGAAATCCACCTTCGAGATACATATCATCCAGCATGACGATTTCCTCACTATCAACTCTGCCGTACGCATTTTCATCTTTTGGTGTTACCCAGAGGTTTGCATAGAGACCCATGTCCTGCTGCACATCTTCGCGGACATGCGGGTGATACCAGAACATGCCTTCATCGGGCACTCTCACGGTGTACGTGAAGCTTTTTCCCGGCTCAATTGCTTCCTGTGTCACACCAGCGGCTCCGTCAAATTTGTTCTCAATACGGATTCCGTGCCAGTGAATCGTCGTCGGCACATCAATATTGTTTGTGACATTCACAGTGAACGTCGATCCTTGCCTCACCTTAAGTGTGGGTCCGGGAAACTGGCCGTTATAGGCGTAGATTGCAAAACTCTTTCCGTTGATCGCAGTACGCACTAATTCGGGATTGAGAGAGATTGTATCTCCATCCTGTACATTAAGAATACTGGTCGGCTTCGCTTCGGGAAGAGCTGCGAGATCTTGACCGTTTCCAGGAAGGAAGGCTCCTTGCATCATTCCATTCTGATTACCCCCCATCATGTCATTGCCCATGCCATCCATTTGATGATTCATCATCCCTCCACCCGATGTGCAGGAGGCCAGAAAGGCTGTGCCGATGAGAATGGGAAGCAATTGGAGACGCATGAGAGGAGGGGGTAGGAAATGTTATGAACTGATCTTCGCAAAGAAAATAAAGAGGGCAGTGAATCCGATACCCATCAATACTGGCGCGAAATCCGAGAGCCAATTTTTGCGTACGGGATGAAATCCCTTCAGCAACAATGAATTCGTGACGACCGCAACAGAGCTGAAGGCCATCGCAAAGCCTGCAAGCTCGGGACGTAGAACGAGACCGAATTGTATAAACGCGCGTGCTGCAATGGGAATCCCAATGACATTGAAGAACAGGGCAAAGAACATATTCTGATGAATCTTGTTCACCGTGGCGCGGCTGAGCTTGATTGCCGTCACCACATCGCGCAGATCGTTCTTCACAAGCACGATGCCTCCTGTTTCCATTGCGATATCGGTACCGCTTCCCATAGCGATGCCAAGGTCTGCCTGCGCGAGGGCGGGGCTGTCATTAATGCCATCACCAACCATCACGACCTTTTTGTCTTGTTCTTGGAGTTTCTTCACCTCACTCGCTTTCTGCTCAGGAAGGACTTCCGCAAGGACGTTTCGGATACCGATGCTTGCAGCGATTGCTCGTGCGGTTCGGGTGTTATCGCCCGTGATCATGTAGACATCAATGCCCATTTGCATCAGGCGGTCCACGGCTTCTTTCGACGTTTCCTTTAATGTATCGGCCACGGCAATGATGCCGATAACCCTATCCTTGTCCGCAAGCAGCATTGCCGTCTTGCCTGCCTCCTCAAGTTTCTGCAAAGCGGCTTCAGTATCTTTGATTGCGATGCCCTGTTTCTCCATCAGCTTTCTATTGCCGAGGAAATACAATTTGCCGCCAATAAGTCCCTCCACTCCGTGACCCGGAATAGCTTTGAAATTCTCTGTGCTAGAGAGAGTGAAGTTTTTTGCCTTTGCGTCTTTGACGATGCTCTCGGCAAGCGGGTGCTCGGAACCCTGTTCCAGACTGGCAGCGATCCGCAGTACATTTTCTTCAGTGCTACCGAATGCGAGGATATCGGTGACTTCTGGCTTCCCCTTGGTGAGCGTTCCTGTCTTATCGAACACAATGGCAGAGATCTTATTCGCTGCCTCCAGTGGTTCTCCTCCACGGATTAGAATCCCATTTTCGGCACCCTTGCCTGTGGCAACCATAATCGCCGTGGGAGTCGCAAGCCCGAGAGCGCAGGGGCAAGCAATAACGAGTACGGAGACAGCGGAGAGTAATGAGAAAGTGAAACCCGCTCCAAGAAACATCCAAATGGCGAAGGTGAAGATTGCCACTCCGATCACCGCTGGAACAAACCACGATGAAACCCAATCCGCGAAGTCTTGAATAGGTGCTTTTGAACCCTGTGCTTCTTCCACAAATTTAATAATTTGTGCGAGTGCAGTTTCACTGCCTATTTTCTCCGCTCTGAACTCGATGCTGCCATTTCCGTTCATCGTGGCACCGAAGATCCGATCTCCATCTTTTTTCTCAACGGGAATGCTCTCGCCTGTCAGCATGGATTCATCCACAGAGGTGAGTCCTTTCGTTACTATTCCATCAACAGGAATCTTTTCTCCCGGACGATCACGATATCACCAACTTGTACCTCCTCCATGGGTATATCGACTGCCTCTCCATTACGCAGCACTCTGGCTGTTTTTGCTTGAAGCCCCATGAGTTTTTGAATTGCCTCCGACGTTGCGCCTTTCGCCCGCGATTCGAGCCACTTCCCAAGGAGAACGAAGGTAATGAGCAAAGCAGCGACCTCAAAGTAGAGATCATGCATATCTCCGAGGATTGTTCCCTCTGTGATGAGATGCGAAATAAAGTTATAGAAACTGTATGCATATGCAGTTGAGGTTCCAATGACGATTAGGCTGTCCATGCTGAAGGTAGCCATTCTGAGGCTTGACCAGAAACCTCGGTAGAAACCCGCTCCGAGCCAGAACTGCACCGGAGTCGCAAGAATCAACGATGCAATACCTGCGTACGGCATCAGTACCGCCATGAACGGCAATGTTGGCAGGAAGGTGCCGAGCATGAAATACAGCATCGGCAGACTCAGAATGAGTCCCATGAAGAATTTATTGCGATAGCTGGCTATCTCATCCTCACGCCTTTTTCGATCCATCTCCACGCCATGGTGACCGTGCTCATGTCGCATTTCCGCGCCGTAGCCTGCGGATTTCACGGCGGCAATGATTCCTTCTTCGTTGATTTGCGCGGAATCGTATCGAACTCGCGCCTTATTGGCGGCATAGTTCACATTCGCATCTTCCACGCCTGCGGTTTTCTTGAGTTTGCGGGTGATGA
>CAYRQG010000056.1:3201-7567 GCA_964426345.1 uncultured Candidatus Peribacteria bacterium | reverse complement strand
GCTAAATTCAACAACCCTGCAATCAAAATGGAGCCAATTCATCTGAAAGGGCGCGGCGTCTGTGTGATTGTAAAAAACACTCCCCGTATCGCAAAGAACTGATCATCAAACCCTGTTAACGCGCTGTTAACAGAAAAGCTTTTGCCGGCTTTTCCGGCAGAACCCACCCGACCTGTTGCCCCATTGGGAAACAGGTCATTTTGCTGTTGCTCGCCAAATTTTTGCATAGGCCAGAAAAGAAAAAGTGGCTCTTAGAGTCTTGATTTCTAGGTATGATTTTGGTAAAGCATGCCTAATCCGACGGCCTGACCAAGGCCTGCGGAGGGTTTAGCGATCTTTCAAAACTTTGTGTGTATACGCACCTGCCATTTCATCCCTTTCCCACGAAGGAGTGTCGACCATGGCACGCAAGAAAAGCTCAGAAGATTTTGTTTTTACTCTGTTGAATGGATTTGCCCTGATCTGCGTCATCGCTTACTTTGGAACCATGTATTGGATGGGCTTGCCCCTCCTCCATCTTGGAAAATAGTCAGCTTCCAATTCAAAGTATTTCCTTCAGCAACTAAACGGAAAAAACCCACGAAAGAACTGTATGAGAAAATTATTGGCAAAGCTCGGTGAGCTGGAACTGGACGAGAGGGTGTGGCTGCTCCTATTAGGATGCACAGCCGGAATTATTTTCTGGGTGGCAGGCAACCTGATTATCAGCATCTCGGATTGGCGATACGCTCTGTATCAAAAGTCCGAAGTGCTGATAGCACCAGAAGATACTCTCGCACCTGCCCCTATCCAGGGGTACACACATGAAATTTTGGCAACCCGCTAAACAACCGTTCTGATGAGCAATCGTTAGAACAAAACCCACCTGACCTGTCACCATCTATGCATTGCATAGACGACAGGTCTTTTTTATACACAAATGGCGGCCTCCACACGGGAAACCGCCATTTCTATTCCACACTATTTACCGAATTTCATACGTGACATTCACTGTCACATTCACTGTCTGCTCCCCCGCTGGAAGCGGCAGACTCTGTTCTTTGGTACCGCCGCCGCCAATACCCATAGCATCGCGCGCCATCATTGGATATGGAGGGGTATAGCCACCGTAGCCTTCGGAGAAACTCTTCACTTCACCCAGGCGTACATGCAACTGCTGGGCCAGTACTTCTGCCTTTTTCTGTGCCTGCTCAATAGCGTCTTTACGTGCCTCGGCGCGCTTTGCTTCGGGATCATCAACCGTGAAGTTCACACTGCCGGCCTGATTCGCTCCGGCTGCTGTGGCAGCTCCGACGACATCGCTGACTTTATCGAGATCGCGCACCTTTACGCGGAGACTCTCGCTGGCTTCGTAGCCCTGCACCACCTGCGTGCCTGTCTGGTAGTTGTAGACGGGATTCAGGTAGAAGTTTTCGGTATTGATATCCTTCTTTTCGATGCCTGCTTTCTGCAACGCATCGTAAATACTGTTGAGGTTCGTGGTCAGTTTGCTCATGGCAGCAGCCGCTGTCTTCTGCTGGCCGGTCTGCATGCCAAAACTGATTTCAGCAATATCGGGCGTGACAAAGGACTTGCCTTCTCCGGTGACGGTAATCATACCGTTAGGCGATTCCACCGGCTGCTTTTCGAGGTGCTTGCCGGCAATATAAAACACGCCACCAATCACGACTGCCACAATGGGAAGCCAGAGAGGAGGGCGAACGTTGATAGTCTGTTCACTGGGCATAGAAGGTTGGGGGAAAGAAAAATCTATACATACTACAACGAAGAAACGCCGAAAAAGATACAAAAATCGTTTGTCATTTCCTGATCTTGTTTCTTAGAGATCGAGCGGAATAGCAGTCGATGCGTCGCCACCGAACTGCGCATACCCTTCTTTTTCGAGCTGCTTCGCAAACGCCGCTCCTCCACTTTTCACAATCTTTCCCTTTACCATCACATGCACAACATCTGGCGTAATGTAGTCAAGAATGCGTGCGTAGTGCGTGACAATCAGTGCAGAAAATCCTGATCCTTCTTCGTGTCGCAGGCGGTTCACTCCTTCGCACACAATCTTCAACGCATCGACATCCAGTCCGCTATCCGTTTCATCCATCAGTGCGAGTGCCGGTTTCAAGATCGCCATCTGCAGAATTTCCGCTTTCTTCTTTTCTCCTCCGGAAAATCCCTGATTGATGGAGCGATCAGCAAAGGCCGGGTTCATATGAAGCTTCTCCATTTCGGCCAGTAATACTTTCTGAAACTGCAGTGGCGAGAGGCGCGTCATCTCCGGATGCGCAGCGACCTGTGCGCGGTGCGCTGCGAGCAAGAAACTACGAAGCGAGACGCCGCTGATTTCTTTCGGATACTGGAACGCCAGAAAAAGTCCGGCCTGCGCACGCTCGTGCGGCTCCATGGCAAGAATGTCCGCACCGCGAAACAGCACCGATCCACTCGTGATGGTATAGGCAGGATGTCCCATCAATGCATTTACTAGTGTCGACTTCCCCGAACCATTGGGACCCATAATGGCGTGCACTTCGCCCTCATTCATCGAAAGATTGAGCCCGCGCACAATCTCCGTATTTGCGACGGAAACGTGGAGGTCGGTAATGGAGAGAAGCTGGGACATGAGCAACCAGAATACAGGAAAAAATCCGGTCGCGCAGGGGCGACCGGGGTAAACGGAAAGCAATAGCCCTCCTGGGTTTTACTGACTGTTGAAGTAGACCACAATTGCAATAATGAGAGCGAACACGGCCACTACAGAACGCAACACGATCAGACCTACATCAGGGTCCTTTGGGGGGAAATGCAATCGAGGCGAATCTGGGTTGTAGTGTGCAAAACGCGGATTGGCTGGACGTTCCTCTCTGGGTTCAGATTGGACTGACATGAGCGCTCATCTCCTTAAGAAGGCTTGAAAGGGCAGTAAAACCGATAAAAGGATCATCCTCTTCGGCAAAATAGGCGTCAATATCTCCTTATCCTGCTTTCTTCTTTTCCCTATACTTCTGTCCCCGGTAACAGATAACCGATACCCGATAACTCGTCATGCCCAAAGTCACCTTTATCCAGGCCAACGGCCAAATTACTGTCGTAGAAGCGGCAGAGGGTGAACGTATCCTGCATATTGCACTGGATAACGGCATTCCCATGGAACATGCTTGCGGCGGGAACGGATTTTGCACCACCTGCATGTGCAAAGTGAAAGAAGGCATGGAAAACCTGAGCCCCCGCAATGACCGCGAAGAAAACATGGGCATTGTGAACGATCCCGACCGCCTGAGTTGTCAGAGCGAGGTGCAGGGCGATGTGACGGTGGAGGTTATTGAATACTGAAAAAAATAACTCCCTATTCCCTCTCCTTGTAAGGAGCGTGGGCGGCAGGAGAGGATGGTCCAAAGGACCGGGTGAGGTTTATGCGATAGCTGCTTCGCCCTGTGTCGCCTCTTCGGCAATGCTGCGCATTTTTGCTTTCACGTCTTCGTTGTACGGTTCCAGCTTGTTAATGCGGCGATACGTTTCTTCAGCCTTTTCGCGGTCATTCAACTGGAGATAGCACTCAGCCAAAAGATGCAGCAGTTCGATATCGCGGGAGAGGAAGGCAGTTGCCTTTTCCAGAAGGGGCGCCGCTTCTTCAAAACGCTGTGCGGCAATACAGGCGCGACCAAGGGCAGCACTGCGTTCGGGATTTTTGGAATCGCGGTTGAGCGCTTCCTGGTACGCATAGCAAGCCTCCACATATTTACCCTGGAGGTAGTACGCGAGTCCGAGGTTCGCATGGAACGAGACATCATCATGGTTCTGGAGAAGTTCGCGGTACATCGCCTCGGCTTTGGATTCACGGCCTGTGGTGAGATAGAGCTTTCCGAGCTGTGCGCTCACATCCTGATCAAACGGGTGCACGGTGAGTGCCTGAATAAGGAGGCGCTCCACTTCTTCAAACTTTTCCTGCTTCCATGCTTTTTCTGCTGCATGCAGAAGCGAACGAACTTGCTGGAGTTCAATGGCAGAGGTTCTTGGGCTCTTGCGGGGCTTCACAATCGTGCGTTCATCCACCAGCACCGCTCCACGCTCCTCTGCTGATTCAAACCGCTGACGCACCGAACGGACAAAACGGCGGATTGTACGCTGACGCAGAAGAACCCGCAGTCCCACAATCAGGACAATACCGAGGAGCGAGCCGAGAAAGACAATGGCGTAAATCACAGAGACAGATGTTTGAAAAACAGCAAGAAAGCCTAACACGCTCCGCATGCAAGGACAAGACAGGTTAACAAAAATTCCGCACCCGGCAAGAGCCACTTCCCCGCAAGTTACTCACTACGCACCAATCCAAAAACCGCCGCAAGGAACGTCTTCGCGCTTTCGAAGAAGCCAAGAA
>CAYRQG010000056.1:0-3191 GCA_964426345.1 uncultured Candidatus Peribacteria bacterium | reverse complement strand
AGCAAAAACACAACGCCGATCGTGATGCAGCTGTCGGCCACGTTGAAAATCGCGAACGATCCAATCTGCACAAAGTCCGTTACAAGCCCGTCCCGCAGCCGATCCAGTACATTCCCAAGGGCACCACCCACAATCAGGCCGTAGCCGATGGACGACATGGTTGTTCGTTTGGTTTTCCACGCAAGAACGCACACAAAAATCAGTGCCGCCACAATCAAAAGCTCCTGAAACACGGGAGGCAGCTGCAACCCAAATGCCACACCGGAATTGTGTGCAGGCTCCAATCCGGCAAACGCGCCCAGAATATTCACATGTGCATGCAAATAGGCATCGGCCAACCATTTGGCGATGAGACTTATTGTAAGAGCAAAAAGAGTACTGATGGAAAAGTAACGCATATCACAGACAATAAAGACTCATAAAACAAAAACAACACAAATACTCCTCGGACTCTTCGGTTTCTTCGGACTCTTCGGTATCCTCACATCCATGTTTAAACGCATGGACTTATTGCTCCTCGGCATCGCAATTGGACTGACACTCTTCGGATTGGCGATGATTGCGAGCGTCAGCGTGTTTAAAAGCTATCAGCTCACGCAGCACCTGGTGAATCAGGGGCTCTTGAGTGAACCCAATAACGCGTTCTACCTGAAACGCAGCGCGCTCCACATTTTCTTCAGCTTTGGTGTGATGATGGTGACCGCCATTCTTCCCTATCATCTCTGGGAGAAGTATGCACGATGGCTCTTCCTGGCAACCATTCTCTGTTTGATCCTCGTGTTCATGCCGGGCATCCGCAATGACTACGGAACTGCTACCAGCTGGCTGATTCTGGGCCCTATCTCCTTCCAGCCCTCCGAATTCCTGAAAATCACCCTCGTCTTCTATCTGGCGGTGTGGCTCCAGAAACGTGAGCAGCTGATTGGAACATTCAAAGAAGGATTTTTGCCATTCGTGATTCTGCTGCTGCTCTCCACATTCCTTGTCGCCATTCAGCCGGACCTCGGTTCCTTCCTTGTCCTCACTGCAATTGCCACCACCATGTTCTTCATTGCCGGTGGAAATATTTTCCATCTGCTCGCCGGAGGAATCCTTGCGGGCACTGCAGGAATGCCTGTCATCCTCAGCAAGCAGTACGTGCGTGATCGTTTCACGGCCTGGCTCTCCCCCGGTGATCCGCGCATTTCGGAAACAATCGGATTCCAGATTAAGCAGGCATTGATTGCGATTGGAAGTGGCGGCGCCTTTGGCGTGGGCTACGGAAAATCGATCCAGAAATTCGGGTACCTGCCGGAAGTGGAGTCCGACATGATCTTTGCCGCCATGGGAGAGGAACTCGGATTCTTCCGCCTGCTGATTATTGTCACCATGTACGCGCTCCTCATTATCCGCGGCTACAAAATTGCACGCGAAGCCCCGGATCGTTTCGGGTTTCTGGTCGCAAGCGGCATCACCACCTGGCTCGCGTTCCAGAGCATCCTGAATATCTCCATCAGCCTGGCGATCTTCCCGCTCACCGGACTCACGCTGCCGTTCATCAGCTACGGAGGATCATCTCTGGCGGCAACACTCGCGGGTGTAGGAATCCTTCTGAATATTTCCATGTATTCCACGGAGAGTTCTTTGATGGAGAGGCGGCCGAAGAGGAAGTTGAAAATGGTATGAGACGAAGAAACAAGAGGCAAGATGCAAGATGCAATCAATACATAATTTTATAAGAAATATGATCATTACATTCTTAATGATTTTTCCATTTTGATTGTTTCTTGTTATCTTGTTTCTTCGATGTTTTGCTAAAGGTATGACAAAAGGGAGAGCATGCACTCTCCCTGGTGTGAGATGATTCCTTTCTGAAAATGAGGTGGTGAATTAGCGAATGTCGAGCTCTGTATACGTTTCTCCAATGGGTTCAACAATGACCTGACGTGGGCCTTCTTCAATACATCCTGCATCGAGAACGCTGATGCCGAGTCGCTGCCCAATCTGTTGCAGTTCATCCAGATAGGCACCACTGACCATCAGCACGAACCCTGCGCCCATATTGTACGCACCGTACATAAAACGCTGCGAATAGTGTAATTGCTCCTGAATGAACAGAAACAAAGGATCAACAGGAGGCACTTTCGACAAACGATACGTCCAGGGCTGTGGCGCCCGCATAAATTTTGCAAACCCGTGCCCCGTGACATTCACGGAATAGGCAATGGGAATAGCCGACGCACGACATGATCGCATGAACTTCGCATAGAGTGTCGTTGGTGTCAGAACCGCCTCTCCGAATGTCCGACCATCTGGCAAGGATGTCAGATATCCATTGGGCAACGTAGATGCGATCTGACGGACTTTTGTGAGCCCATTGGCATGAATGCCGCTACTGCCCAGAATGACAATGCGCATATCGGCACGAATATTCGCCGGGTTATAAAGCGCCCGCTCATTCTTTGCAAAGCCAATGGCAGCTCCGCTGAGACATGTTGTCCCGGGGGCAATGATGCCTTTCAATTCCGGAGTTTCTCCAGACCCCCACGTGCATCCACATTCCTCCATGGCTGCTGCGACGCCGCGATTCAAATCCGCACCCTGTTCACCTTTCAGAAAATTGCCTTCGGCGAGCGCAGGATGAATCATAAAATTCAGTGGGCGCAGCCCCAGTGTCAGGAGATCATTCACAACGGCACCAACCAGACACCGACCAATTGAATCATAAAATGTACGACCAATCTGTGTCCGCAAAGCAACATCTTCGGCCACCAGATTTTTAGTACCGAGCCCCTCAATAGTAGAGCCAATGACGAGACCAGTGTCTTCATCCATCATGGCACAGGCGCTCTCGCCACGGGTCCAGTCTAAAAATTTCCAGCCGCTCCCGGCAATGAACCCACTCGTTGTTGCAGCCACCTGAGCCGCAGACACTTTTGTTAGATCCAGATCCTTGTAATTCACGCCACTCGCATGTTCTTGATTCATCATTCACCTTGATTTGAAAGGTCACAGTCTCATATCTCCGATACTCCTATCCCAATCTGGAACAGGCGGAGCAGAAAATAGTCGCAGAAAAGACGGGGAAAGCCAAGTGATTGGTTATGAGAATATGAGTTATGAGTGAAGAGAAACCCTCTATTTTCTACATCTTTTTACGTACCTCATAACCCATAACTCTTAACCCATAACTATCCAGTCGTCACTAGTAC
>CAYRQG010000055.1:238-7598 GCA_964426345.1 uncultured Candidatus Peribacteria bacterium | reverse complement strand
CAGCGCCTTCGTTGTGAGGAAATGATTGTTCGGGAAATCGGACGTTCCCGTCGTATTCGGCGCCTCCCAATAGGGAAGGATCTTCACTGCCACCGGATCCAGCCGGCTCCGCGGAATCACGTTCCCCGCAATCGGCTGCCGGCTGAAACGCCCTCCCGGAGCCGCCGCCGTCGTCAGCGGATCGTAGACCTGGTAGTTCGCTCCCAGCCGCAGCAGTTCCTCAAAAATGCCGCCGACGTTATCGGGCTTTACCGAGGCAAACGCGAGCAGATCGGGGAGGACATTCTTCGGGAGAATAGAACAGCCTGTACTTACCAGACTGGTTTTGGGTTCCACAGGCTTCTCTTCAAACGCGAGCACATTTGTGCCTTCAGCAATAATGCTTCCAAACGCACTCGCTTTTGCTTTGTCTCCAATATCGTACGCAGCCACCAGAGCGGTGCCGGGTGTATACTGAGCAAAAAATGTATTCATATTAAACCCAAAATAGTTATCACCTGTGAGGAGCAGGATGTCGTCATCAATGTGCTCTTCAGTGATCCACTGGGCAGTTGCGCCTAATGTTCCCAGTTTCTCGTCATCATTTTTCGTCTTTTCAATGCGAATAGTCAGGTTGGGTCTGCTGATGGTCTTTTTCCATTCTTCAAAGCTCTCTCCAAACGCAGCGTTCGTACTGACAGTCACGGGAATGTCTGCCGGGATCATCGCGACGATATGGCTCAGCAGAGGTTTGCCGGCAAGAGGAAGCAGAGGTTTGGCGCGGTTTTCGGTAAGGGGCCAGAGTCTGGTGGCAAAACCACCTGCGAGAATAAAGGCTTTCATGTTGCGCAGTATGAACGGGAAAGGGTGAGTTTGAAAGTTTGCAGGTTACAAGTTGCAAGTTTACCTAAAGAAAGTCTACCTACAGTCAAACCTGTAACCTGTAACTTGGCCCAACGGGCGCCCCTCGGGCCAAACATGTAACCCAAAATAGGCGTCAGCCGAAAAACCAATGCCACCACCTCTGTCTTGGTCGAACCATCGTCACTTGTCGCCCCTCAATGGATTCGATGGGTTCGTTTGTTTCTACAATCCCAAGCACGGATGGGAGAAGAATGTAGCTGATGCCACGGTTGCGACAGGCGGAGAGCAGGTTTAAGGATTGTTCGAGGTCGCTGCACTGAATGAGATGCGTGATGTGATATTTGGTAATGGTCTCTTCCAGTTTGTTTAATTTTCCATCGATCGGGACGCCGTGCATAGATGTTTCTTTTGTCCCACGCCCATCGAGGATGACCACAGGAGTGAGCGGACTTCTTTCATCATTCAGTTTTTTGATAAGTGCAGCTGCCTCGCGTGTTGCCCCAATAATTAACGTTGGATACAGAGGGCGCCCCATGCGTAAACATTTTCGCATCACTTGTTCAAACCCGATATGCCAGACAACCAGAAATCCCGTACTCAGCACTGCGCCGTAGATGAGGAGCATGCGGCTGAAGATAGCTTTGTGTAGGAAGTAGTAGGAGAGTGCGAAGAGGGCGCACCCCATGGCAGTTGCAAAGACAATGTGCGCGATGTTGCGCTTGCTTGCTTGATTGCGCATCAATCTAAAGATGCCGAGTTGTGCCATGACCGCAATACAGAGTGGAGCAACCACAACGACTGTTTGAAGGTAGAGATTGAACGGAAAAACAGTCGAGAGAACCCAGCCCACTTGAATGAAGTATGCAAGGACGTAGGCTCCTACAAAGAGGAGCATGTCGGTAATGAGCCAGAGGGCGACTAAAAGGGCGCGGCGCATAGTGCGAGTATAGGGTATGTAGCATGAAGTATGTAGAGCCGTGCGGAGCGCACGGCTTGTCTTGAATCAATAAGCCCGACGGGTTCGGGTTGGGGGTTTGGAAAATTGATTATGCGGCATCGGGCATAATGGGGAATTACTGCTAGTGTTATTTATTTTTTGCGCCGAGGTTTCTCACCAAAATGTCTGCAACTGCTTTTTCAATAAATGGATAATCTTTTCTTTCAGTTCCAATCCACAAATCAACACCCTGTAGTACTCCTTCCGATCTTTCCCTAAGTTCTTGATCGATACTTTCCCTAAATATTTTATGGACTCTTTGAGGTAAGCCATTCATTTGATAATTATCAGAAACGATAATTCCGGGATGAGGTTTGGGATCCATTTTTTGCAAATGCTGCAATGATTTAATCGCTTCTCCTATCAGAGCGTGGGGACCAGAGCCAGTAAAATGAATGCTTTTGCTCATTAAATGAGCACGAACCAGATTATTCATATAGGTTTTTCCTACATTTATAGACGATCCGTTAATAGCAATATAGAGAATACGATTGGTTGTACTGATAAGTTCATCAATACGTGCTGCAATCTCAGGAGGGCATTGAGTTATCCCTCTTTCTAATTCTATCGCGATCTGTGGGAATTCATTTTCTTTCATATCTTTACGGAATCGGATTCCACACATACGCCAACTTCGTGCTGTCCCATGGTACCTTCTTATCCCACTTATACTGTGGCGTTCCCAGCAAGTTATCGGCAAGGGGCAGGTTTGTTTTCATCCAAGCCAGCTTTGCAGCAATCATCGTATTCGTCTTTGCGCGTTCTTCCATCGATGGACGTTCTAATACATATGTCGCAAATGTTTCGGAGAAATCTTCGAATGCATTGCTCTGTGCGTAGCCTGTTACAAAGTCTTCTTTCTTCTGATTGGCACGGAGCACGTTTTCGGTTGTCCAGGAGATGGCGAAGAGGGATGCGGCAGAGCCATCCTTGGCGAAGATGTCTTTTCCGTCTTTGAATGCGCTGGCGCCAGATGTGGGATTGCCGAGCATGTTACCGTGAATCACGTGACCGCATTCGTGTACCAGGAGTCCTGCAAATTCAGTATCGGGAGCGGTGCCATCAATGATGATGCTCGACTTTCCGCCAAGTCCGCGCTGTGTCACGTTCTTGTAGAGCACGTAAAAACTCTTGAGGTTATCGCGGCAGAGGGAGGGGAGGCGGCGGAGGACGGTATCGGCAATGATGCGCTGGTTTTCTTTGATTTCTTTCTGATCGACAATGGGGAGTAGTGCGGGGGTTGGCGTAACCTGTGCGGCGAGGTGTGGTTTGACGGCAGTTGTCTTCGTGGGAAACAGCGGGTGCAGCACGATTTTGCCTGCAGCATCATGCGCTGAACCGCTTGCGGGACTCTGGCTCTGTGTTACACTGATCGCAAGAACGACAGAGACGAGTACAGCACTGATGGGAAGAATGGCCGCTTTCGTGACTCTGCGTACTTGCATATGGAAATCAGAGAAAAAGGAAGTATTTATATAACATAATCACTACGATGTCAACTACTGAGACCCCTGTCCAAAGCGGGCAGCAATACACCGTCAGCATTGAGAAAGTGACCCATGGAGGCTCTGGATTGGCTAAAATCGATGGTTTCCCTGTGTTTGTGCCGTCCAGTATCCCCGGACAGCAGGTCGACATCGTGATCACCAAGCTGACTCCCCGTTTTGCCGAAGGAAAGGTCGTAAAGGTGTTACGCCGCGCAAAAGAGGAGATTCAGCCTCGTTGCCAGCATTTTCATGATTGTGGAGGGTGTACCTGGCAGAATCTGCCGTACGACAAGCAATTATCGTACAAAGAGGACATTGTCCGCGAAACGCTCGAACATCTGACTCCTGTGGATGACGATATGCGGAAGCAACTCCCGGGTCGTGTGCTCAAAATCATCCCAAGCCCGCAGGTATTCCACTACCGCAACAAGCTCGAAATGAGCTTCGGGTTTGCGTCTATGAGGAGCGAGGAGAAGAACGGCAAGAAAATCTACTTCGATGAAAACCCGACCATCGGATTTCACCAGCCGGAGCAGTGGTCCACAGTATTGCCTATCACAGAATGTCATCTCTACGACGAACAGATTGGCACACTCCTCGCCGATGTCCGCCGCTTCATGCAGGACACCAAACTTCCGGTTCATAACCCAAAGACCCACAAAGGACTTCTTCGTACATTGCTCCTTCGCCGCGGTGTCCACACCGATCAGCACATGATTGCCTTCACGGTGAACGCACGCAAAAAAGAACTCGAGCCGCTCTTCCAGTACTTCATGCGTTTTGGCGGACGCCCGGGACTCGCATCGCTCATGGTGATTGAAAACACGACCCTCAACGACAAACCTGAACAGCCGGTTATCCACACACTGATTGGAAAGCCGTTCATTACCGAGCGTCTGTTCGATCTCGAATTTGAAATTTCCCCGTTCTCGTTCTTCCAGACCAATACTCTTGGAGCCGAGAAGTTGTACCAGGCTATTTCCGATGCAGCGGATTTGAACATGCGCGATACCGTGCTGGATGCGTACTGCGGCATGGGAACGATTGGTCAGTATCTCTCACGCTTCTGTCAGAAGGTGGTGGGTATTGAAAGTCATCCCTCGGCGATTGAAGATGCACTCAAGTCTGCCGGCAAAAACCGCATTGGGAATATCAGCTTCTACAAAGGACGCACAGAACAGATTCTTTCGGATCAGGTGAAAGCAGGAGGGAAGTATGCGTTTGATGTCATTGTGGTCGATCCGCCCCGCGCCGGTCTGCACCCTGCAGCCACTGCTGCGGTGATTGCACACAGCCCGAAGAAAGTGGTGTACGTGAGCTGCAACACTGCTACGTTCGCGCGCGATCTGGGAGAATTCCTGAAGGCCGGGTACGAACTGCGTACCGTGCAGCCAGTGGATATGTTCCCGCATACGGCGCATATTGAGACGGTGTCTGTTCTGCAGAAGAAGTAAGTGTCATACTGAGCTCGTCGAAGTATGAGCACGTGTCGACTCTTCGACGAGCTCAGTGTGACACTCTATGCAGCGTATTGTTCTTATTTGCATCGGCCGCTTGAAAGAATCGTGGGCCAAAGAAGCCTGCACGTTTTACGGTGATCGACTCAAGCACGCTATCAAGTTCGACATCATTGAATTACCCGCTAGCCGCGAAGTGGATGCCAAGCGTCAGGTGGAAGATGAATCGCGCAGGCTGGTGAAATTCGTGCAGGGCTACGATGCCGATATCTGGATTCTGGATGAACACGGGAAGGGTTTGAAGTCGCCGTCGTTTGCAAAAGAGGTGGCGGCGTGCCGCGATGGCGGTCGCTCGATGGCGTTTGTGCTCGGTGGATCGTACGGACTCAATGATGATGTGCGGGCGCTTGGGCGCATGTTCAAACTCAGCGATATGGTGCTGCCGCATGAACTGTGTCGGGTGGTCTTTCTGGAGCAGCTGTATCGGGCGACCGAGATTAATAAGGGATCGGGGTATCATCATTAAAGAGTGAGATTGAGGGTTGGGATTGGGGAGGAAAATTCACAACCTTTTCGTGCCACTTTGACGTTTCCGCGACATTTCCTGAGTAGTATTTGTCGTGTTTCCGGCGTTCATACGACGCAGGAACCTCAACTACCAGAATCCGAATGTCACGTTCGCTCGAGAGCGACATGACGAGCCATAGGAGAACAGCCGGGGGAGGGTTGGAAGGTCCCTTCCCCGGTACATCATCGTTCGCTAGCTTTTAGGGGTTGGGTTATAGGTTTTAGGAATAAGGAGATGAATCTCTTTTGTAAGAATTGTCTGTTATACTACACATCTATGCGTATCCTCGTTGTTGAAGACGAACACGGCATTGCCGATAACATTGCAGAATACCTGCGGCAGTTTTCGTTTGCGGTCGATACGGCCTACGACGGCGATGAGGGTCTGAAAATGGCGCGTGCGCACACATACGACATTGCTCTCCTGGACTGGATGCTCCCGGGAACCGATGGACTCACTGTGTGTAAGACGCTTCGCAAGGAATATCCGCTGCTCGGCATCATCATGCTTACGGCCAAGGACACAGTCGATGATCGCGTGTCTGGTTTGGATACAGGTGCCGATGACTACATCATCAAACCCTTTGCACTCAAGGAACTGATGGCGCGTATCCAATCACTTTTGCGCCGCAATTACAGAACACAATCAGAAGAGAACCGTCTGACGGTGGGGGATCTTGTGTTGGATCTTTCCTCCCAGCAGGCAGAACGTGGCGGACAGACCATTAAGCTGACACGCAAACTGTTCCAGATTCTGGAGCTCCTGATGCGGAACGCCAATAGAGTTGTCTCCAAGGCAGAAATCGAAGCGCACATCTGGGATGCATCGGCAGAACTCTGGAGTGATGTGGTGCGATCGCACATGCAGAAATTGCGTGAGAAAGTGGATAAAGACTTCCCCCAAAAACTGATTCATACCGTCCACGGAACCGGCTACAAAATCTCTGCCGACGATGCCGCCTAGTCTGTCCATTAAGTGGCGCCTCGCTCTCCAGTTCACACTGGTCGTATGCCTCATGTTGATGATTGCGGGTAGCGCGGTCTTTTTTCTGTTCACGAGCAAAGTGCAACAGGACGTGGATACGCTGCTCTATGTGCAGAATGCATCGTTGCGGACCAGCCTGCCACTCACCATCGACGACATCACCTCTCCCGATTGGCGCGAGCAGATGTACAAGAAAATCGATACCGTGAAGAGTCTCGGGTTCCTCGTGATCATTGGTGATGCCAGCGGCTCCACACTCGAACACTCGTCCACGCTCAGCATTCCGCTGCCACGTCGCACGGGTTTTTCGACTGCAGATATCGGGTTGGAAGAATACCGTCTCTACAAAGACATTTACGGTCCGTATGTGATTGTGATTGGCCGCAGTCTGGATACGCAGGTGACTGCCCGGAATATTCTGCTCTCCGTGCTAATCCTCACACTCTTTTCCACTCTTGGTGTGACTGCAGGATTGAGCGCGATGTTCGCCGGTCGGGCACTCCAGCCGCTTACACGGTTCAGCCGCCGGGTACGCGATATTGATCCGAGGCACCTCCCCGTGCCCGCCCTTGCCGGCCGCATGCCCGACGATGAAATTGGCCACTTGGCCCGCACTTTCGATGACTTCTTGCGTAGGCTAGAACAAGCCTTCTCCCGCGAGCGCCAGTTTACTCAGGACGCGAGCCACGAATTGCGTACACCGCTGATGGTTATTAAAAGTTCCATCGAACTGCTCTCCGTGAACCGCGCCCTCACCGAGCCGCAGAAAGAAAAACTCGTGCTCATGCAGGGTGCTGTAAACCGTATGGAAACACTCGTGACCGAACTCCTGGAACTCTCCCGCGGGATTCAGAGCGGTAAGCGCGAGAACATTTCCCTCGGTGATTTTGTCCGCGAATGCGAAGGTACGTACCGCGCCATGGCAGAAGAGAAGGGGCTCAGCTTTGCAGTCACTATCGCCAAGCACGTGGCCACCATCAGCGCACACCGCATTGCTCTGGAAAAGGCGATTGGGAATTCGCCG
>CAYRQG010000055.1:0-223 GCA_964426345.1 uncultured Candidatus Peribacteria bacterium | reverse complement strand
TGAAGAACGCTATCCGCTTCACGCAGCAGGGCGGCATCACGATCGACGTGACCGGCAACGTGATCAGTATTACCGATACCGGAGTCGGCATTCCGGACAAAGACCTGCCGCATATCTTCGAACGTTTCTACCGCGGGGATCAATCACGCAAGACAGAAGGGACAGGACTGGGTCTCGCCATCTGCAAAGATATCTGCGATGAAGAGGGATGGACGATCCGGGT
>CAYRQG010000054.1:0-7627 GCA_964426345.1 uncultured Candidatus Peribacteria bacterium | reverse complement strand
CCTCCTGGTGCAACTCCTCGTGAATGAGCGTGTGTACCACGCCGACCGCACACCGATTGATGTGCTCAACGCGGGAGCCAAGCCCGGAAGCGGACGCAGGATGAGCGATGAACTCGCGCGCTACGACTTTGCGATTGGCCGCGTGCAGAACGCCGATAACGGCGAGAAGCTGGATCAGTCGACGGTGCGTGCATCTGAAGCAAATAAGGACAAGGCAACGTTCCTGGCCACCACTCTCAAAATGAAACTGGAAATTTTGAGCCCCGAACAGAGTGCTGGAATCGACACCTCTTCCATTATGATTCTCCTCGGAAAGGACTATACTTACGCCCCCCTCCAGTCCTTCTTCCCGAAGCCATAAATGACACCAAGGGAAATCATTGCGGAAGCCTGGGCCATCACAACCAAAGAGATCGCTATCCGGCGGTGGGCTTTTACGTCGTCGTTTTTTGAAACACTGCTCGATGTAAAACTGCTCGTGTATCAGCTCTATTTTGCGTACGAATATTTGTACGGGAGCGGGCAGGCGGGATTCTTCGATATCGAAATTCTGATTTACCACTCGATGCCGTTCGGAGCATTTTTGGCGATTATCACCGCCTTCATTCTGTTAATTATTGTTGAACTCTTCCTCCCGCACCTCTGTACAGGCGCCATCATCGGGCTTGCCGCCAAGTCGTACCGGAAAGAAGAAGTGAAAGGCGGACTGGTACTTGGACTGTATAACTTCTTCGCGGTCTTCGGGATTCATGAATTCCTGGTGCTGGCGGGCATCTCCACAGTCATCACTCTTTCCTCCCTGATTCTCCGCTACGTGAGTAGCCCCTTAAGCTACTGGAGCATTGCCATTCTGCTGATTATTTTTGTCCTCAGCAATCTGCTCCGCTTCTTCTTCAGCTTCGCCAACCAGGCAGCCATCCTGCAGAAAGTGAGTATTTTTGAGGCGATGGGCAAAAGCTTCAAACTGATTGTGAGCCATCTGAGCCACGTGATGTTTTTGATGCTGCTGCTTGTGGTCATCAGTATCCGTATTCTTCTGAACACAGCGATGCTCGTTGTTATTCCGGGTATTGTGGTCGGCATCGGCTACACACTCACGTTCATTATTTCTCCCGTCATCAGCTACACAATCGCAGGAGTTGTGGGTGTAGGACTCGTGATTGCCGCCAGCTATTTCTTCGCCTACGTTCACGCCTTCAAGCACACCGTGTGGACTATTACGTATCTGGAACTCATCAAGCAGAAAGATCTGGATGTCATTTTGGATAACGGGGAACTGTGAGGGTAGAGTGTGCATCTATGCCAATAGCCCTCATCACCGGCTCCACCGCAGGAATCGGCGAAGCGACAGCCGACATTCTGGCTGCCAACGGATTTGATGTGATCATCAACGGACGACGCGCGGATCGTTTGGAGGCACTGAGAGCGCGCCTGGAAAGCAGCTACTCCGTTCGTGTCTTTCCTCTGGTCTGCGATGTCTCCGACCGTTCTATGGTCAAATCGGCTATGGAGAATTTACCTGCTGACTGGAAAAACATTGATGTGCTCGTGAATAACGCAGGCCTCGGGCTTGGCCGCGATCCTATCCAGGACGGAAAACCTGAGGACTGGGACACAATGATCGATACGAACATCAAAGGATTACTGGCGGTGACCCACGCTGTGATACCAGAAATGATCAACCGAAAGAGCGGGCACATCATCAATATCGGATCGATTGCAGGGAAAGAAGTGTACGCAAACGGAAACGTCTACTGCATGACCAAACACGCGGTGGATGCCCTCACCAAAGCCATGCGCATTGACCTGCTCCCCTACAATATTAAAGTCACCTCGATTGATCCGGGGAATGTGGAGACCGAATTTTCGATTGTCCGCTACAAAGGGGATCTCGAGAAGGCGAAGAAAACGTACGAAAACTACGAGCCGCTGCATGCCAAAGATATTGCCGAAGCAATCCTCTTTGCAGTGACACGCCCGGCGCATGTGTGCATTAATGATTTAGTGATTATGCCGACGGCGCAGGCGAATACGGTGCATTACAACAAAACGACGCAATTATAAACACTGCGGCCACTCCAGAAACTGGGTGGCCGCGTACGTCAGTGTTTTTTGTCGGCAGTAGACATCGACCAGATGGTCGATGTCACAAGACATGTTTCCAGAAAGGCTGCGGCACTAAATTCTAGCCAGCCCTCGGAAGATGGCCGAGTCGTAGACCCGTACAACGTGAGAGTCAGAATGGCTGCACATACAAGAGCAGGAAGTGTCTTGTACCACGGAGGATCCGATCCACGTTCTGTGCTGTACCAAGGGGCGATACCGGTAAGACAAAGTCCATGAAGGACACCATACAGACAGGCAACATCCCACTGACCGCGACCACGTCGTAACCTTTCAAAGACATCAGGCCAATCTTTGATATATGTAAACCAAGTGATAGAACGCGGATGGAGAGCGGCAAGCGCAATCAACGTACACAGAATCAAAATCGGCAACGTAAAACGTTTCATGGGACCACCAACTCTTTCTATACATGAGAATGAACGAGTCACTGACGCTACTTGCATTATACTACAAATTATTTCAAAACAACATAACTGGAGTTCTCCACACAGTATCTGGAAAACTTCTGTTGACTGTGCACAATCGTACACCTATGATGGTGGACGTTCGTTCTCACCTCACTTATGTCCCTCACGCCCCACCAGCGCACCACCCTGAATTACATCCGCGAATTCCAGCGCAAACGCGGCTATAGCCCTTCTTTGTCCGATCTCGCCGTGGCCTTTGGTGTGCGCAGCAAGAACGCGATTGCGAAAGTGGTGAACGCCCTTGTGCGCGAGAAACATCTCGAAAAAGATCCCAAGGGAAGAATTAAAATCCTCGAAAATGATGATGTTGTGGAGGGTGTGGCGGCCTTCACGCTCCCGCTCTTCGGACCCATCCCCGCCGGATTTGCAGCCCCCGCAGAAGAGCAGGCAGAAGAATTACTGACGATTGAGGACTACCTCGTGCGCGATAAAAACGCCACCTTCCTCCTCCGCGTGAAAGGCGTGAGCATGATCAACGCCGGTATTAACGAAGGCGATCTCGTGGTGGTAGAACGCGGAAAAGAACCGCGCGTCGGCGATATTGTGGTCGGCGTGCTCGATGGAGAATATACGCTCAAGCGTCTCCGCCGCGACAAGGGAAAGTTCTACCTGCAGGCAGAAAACCCCGACTATCCGGATCTGTATGCCATGGATGAATTGCAGGTGGCAGGCGTTGTGAGAGGTGTCATACGACGTTACTGATTTATGAATTACGATTTATGAATTATGGATACTTTAACGATATCCCGACAGGCAAAAATCTCTGCTTTTACTGATCTGCATGCGTGGCAGGAAGGACACAAACTTGTAGTAACGATTTATCAAGCCACTAAAAAATTTCCAGCAGATGAACGATTTGAATTAACGAATCAATTAAGGCGAGCGGCAGTATCTATTACTTCAAATATTGCAGAAGGTTTTAGTCGTCAATCGTATAAGGAAAAAGTGCAATTTTATGCAATATCGTTGGGATCCATTACAGAAGTGCAAAATCAAATCTTAATAGCAAAAGATGTAGGATATTTAGAAAAAGAAGATTATGAACCCATTCAAAACAACATCATAACAGCGAGTAAATTAGTGAATGGATTAATAAAAAGCAGCAAAGCCCTAATTCATAATTCTTAAATCATAATTCCCTTCAGCTTATGATTGCTCACATAGACGCAGACTCTTTCTTCGCGTCAGTACTCCAAAGAAAGCATCCACGCCTGAGGGGAAAGCCTCTGCTTGCATTAGGAATGGGCGGGAGCAGCGTAATTGCCGCCAGCTACGAAGCAAAGGCAAAAGGAGTCAAAACAGGAATGCCTCTGCGTGAAGCATTGCTTCTCTGCCCGGGTGCCGAACAGATGCCCTCTGATTTTGCAGAGACGGCCATTGCCAGCCACCAGATTGAAGCGGTACTCCAGAATCACTGTCCGGTCATGCAACAGATGTCGATTGATGAATGGTTTTTGGATTTGAATGCGCTCGTGGGAGGTGCCCCATTCGATCTCCTCCTCTGGGCAAAAGACATCCAGAAAGAAGTCCTTACCATGACTGGTATGTCTGTATCTGTAGGAATCGGGCCCAGTAAACTACTTGCAAAAATGGCAGGAGAATACCGGAAACCTGCCGGATGCACAGTTGTAGAAAAGCATCAGATCGAGAGGTTTTTAGCAGATCGTCCGGCACAGGCTATTCCGGGAATTGGACACAGACGATCCATCCAGACCAAAGCCAGGAGCTGGGACACGGCATGGGACATTGCCACCGCAGACGATCTACTTCTTCAAAAGCTCTTTGGAAAACAGGGCATCGAACTCAAAAGAGAACTGCTGGGTGAACGCCTCTCCAAAGTATGCGAAGACAACAGTCCCCCCAAATCCATTTCGCGCGCACGCAGTTTCAAAGGAACCCGGGACGAGAAACACGTGTGGGCACAACTCGTGCAGCATATGAGTTACACCATCCTGAAAATGCGGAAACAGGACCTGGCTACACGCTGTATATCGGTCTGGCTTCGGGATGGGAATTATCACTACAGCGGTCTCCAACAGCGACTCCCTCAACTGCTGGATACCGAAGAAGCAATCACCCCGTTTGTCCGCGCATGCTTCAAAAAACTCTACAACAAACACGATGCCTATACGCAGGTCGGGTTCGGACTCTCGGATTTACACGACAAAGCAGCCACACAGTTTTCCCTCTTTGAGCGGCCGCAGAAAATGATGAGTGATCAGACGCTGCAGGAATCGCTGGATAGGCTCAGAATCCGCTACGGACGCGAAGTGGTGCTGCGGGGAAGTGCGCTCGCGGTGCATAGCAAAAAGAAGCGCGGGATTAATTTGCCGTTGTTTGATACGAGCTTTTAGCTCCAGCCTCCCGCTTGCCTGCCCCATTATGGGGACGAGACCCCTCTCCTCGCTCCTCTCCCTTGGGAGAGGAAGTTTTGTTTGTGACATAAAAAAGAAAGTTCCGCTTCACGATTGCTTCAGCAATCGTAATCGCCCGTCGGCGTGGTGTCCGGCCACGGAGGGTGAAGGGGCAAGGGGGAGGGCAATTGGACGGACCGCATTTTTTGGTTACTTTTTGGGGCACGGCCAAAAAGTGACGCCCGTCCGGCAGGACTCCCCGAAGGGAAACTTACTTCAAAGACTCTGCAATCTCTCCACAATCTTCTGCAATTTCCCCTTCGCCTCCTCCAGCTTCCCCTTCTGCTCTGCAACCAAAGCCTCCGGCGCCTTCGCCACAAACTGCTCATTGCCAAGCTTTGCTTCTAGGCCAGCAATAAACTTCTCGAGGTTCTCTTTCTCTTTCGAAAGACTCGCTTTCTCTTTCTCGATGTCCACCAATCCTTCGAGCGACAGATGTACCTCAATATCAGCCAGGAATACGGATGCCACATTCTCCAGTTTCTGGGCACCCGTAGAAATCTGCAGATTGCCAATTTTCCCCAGGCGACGAATATGAGACTCCTGCTCCTCCAGAACCTTGGAATACTTGCCACTGACAATCGTCACGGAAATTTCCTTGCCCGGTTCTACAGACTGTTCCGTACGCAATCTGCGAATAGAAGTAATCACGTCGATGAGAATCTGCAACTCATCAAACGCTTTCTGATCTTTGCGTTCCGCTTTGGCAACCGGCCACTCCTCCGCCATCAACATGCCAGCACTTGCCGGTTTGATCTGTGCCCAGAGTTCCTCGGTAATGAACGGACAGTACGGATGCAGCAGCTTATAGAGACGACGAAGCACATGCACAAGTACCGCATGATTCGCTGTTCCCTTCGAGAGCTCCAGATACCAGTCACAGAAATAATCCCAGGTAAAACTGTAGAGCTTTTCACCAGTTTCGCTCAGACTATATGTTTCGAGTCCTTTCGTAACATCTTCAATCAGCACTTCCGATGCATGCAGAATCGCACGATCAGCCAGAGAGAGTATTGATACCTCGGGCAATGATTCAATACTCTTTGGATCGATTCCAGCCGCTTCACACTGCATAAGCACAAACCGCGATGCATTCCAGAGCTTGTTAATAAAGTTACGATAGCCGGCAATCTTTTCTTCATAGAGACGGGAATCGGCACCGGGGCTTTGGCCCACAATCATCGAAAGTCTCAGCGCATCGGCTCCGTACTTACTGATCATATCCAGTGGATCGATCATGGTTTCGGGGTGGCTCTTGCTCATTTTCGCTCCATCACGCGTGCGGATGAGGCCGTGAAGGTACACGGTCTTGAACGGAATTTGTCCCGTCGCATACGTTGTCATCAGGATCATGCGGGCGACCCAGAAGAACAAAATATCGTAGCCAGTTTCCATCACACTGGTTGGATGGAACTTTTGGAAGTCAGGACTGCGCTCCAATAATTCGTTGAGTGTCAGCGACGAATCCGCTGCCAGCGCAGGATCAATCAGTGTCGACCACGTCCACATCGCGGATGAGAACCATGTATCGAGCGTATCGGAATCCTGTTCCCAGCCCTCTCCTTCCGGCGCAACAACCCCCACATACGTCTCGCCATTTTTGTACCACACAGGAACTCTGTGGCCCCACCAGATCTGACGGCTGACACACCAGTCACGCAGGTTATCAATCCAATGGAAATACGTCTTATTGAAACGCTCAGGGATAATTTCGATGTCCCCGTGATGCACCACATCGTGCATAATCTGCTTCAAACTCATCTTCTGATTCTTCCAATCAACGACCTCCTTATTCACATCCATAAACCACTGCAGTTTGATCTGCGGCTCAATCGTTCCCCCACCGCGCTGGTTCACGGCTTTGTTATGCACGTAGCCTTCTTCAATTTTCACGACCAGTCCTTTTGATTGGAGTTTTTCGACAATCAGCGGGCGCGCCACTTCAATCTTCATGCCGGCAAATTCCTCGGCAATCGGCAGCAGCTTTCCTTCGTAGTCGATCACCTGCTCTTTCTCCAGTCCATGACGCTCCGCAATTTCAAAGTCCGCGGTATCGTGCCACGGGGTAATGGTCATCACACCTGTACCGAACGCGGGGTCGACAGCAGTGTCTTTAATAACAGTCGCGCGGACAGGTCCATTGATCCACTCTGCCTCGAAGGTATCGCCGTGCTTATACTTCAAATACCGCTCGTCCTCCGGATGCATCACCACATACTTGTCGCCAAACTTGGTTTCGGGGCGCGCAGTCGAAATCTGGAATGGGCCGTACTGGAAGGTATAGAACGGAATCGTCTCCTCTTTCCATTCCACTTCGTCGTCGGAGACAGTGGTCTGAAGTTTTGGGTCCCAGTTCACAATGCGGTGACCACGGTAAATGAGTCCGTCTTCGTACATTTTCTTGAAGACCTCGTTCACGCAGCGATTCAGTGATGGTTCAAACGTATAGCGCTCGCGGGACCAGTCACAACTGGAGCCCATTTTGCGGACTTGAGATCTAATCGTTGTCTTACTCTTCTCCACGAACTCCGCGATCTTCGACACCAATGCTTCACGTCCCAACTCCTTGCGCGGATCTTTCATGCCTCCATCCTTCAACTGTTTAATCACCACGTTTTC
>CAYRQG010000053.1:2540-7856 GCA_964426345.1 uncultured Candidatus Peribacteria bacterium | reverse complement strand
TTTACTCTCAAAATCTCTTCACCCTTTCCCCCCTCGTTGGGAAAGGGGGACAGGGGGTTTGGGGCAAGAAGGAAGAACCCCACGCGGGTTGGTGCAGCACAGAAACAAAACGTGTATCGCAAAACAGACAGAGTGGTAATCATAATGGAATACGGACACGTTCCCCTCAGCCACCCCTTGCTTCCTATGCATCACCCTGAGCATGGAAACGTGATAGCCCCTTAGATGTTCCACTGCGTGTGGTTACCCCCCTCTCTGCTTTGCAACGCTCGTACGACGATAGAGGTATCGTCCTACGCACCCCCTTTTACTCCCCAGTGTTATCTCTGGCGCAAGCCTGACGTTAACCGTTCCGGGGACTTCGTCAGGTCACGAGGAGAAACAAGAGACCAGAGCACAGCAGAACCTGGAGTCCTCCTAAGGACAAAAAACAAATACAAAGAGATCCGATAGTATTTCGGGTCTTTTTTGTAGTGGGTTATAAGACCGAAGGAACAAGTGACCAAAGAAATATCCAAATACCAAAAACAAGTTCCAGACATTTGGATATTTTTTTATTAATTATTGGAAGCTTTCTTTGGTTCTTGGTTCTTTGGACTTTTTCAAAAATGAGAAAATGGCACAGAGCAGATCCCCTGCTACAATACATTTATGCGCCGCATGAAACGCAGTCTCGGCTTTGCAATCGCAGGTCTCGTCCACGCTTTTGAACGTGAAAAGAACCTGCAGCTCTTTTTCTATGGATATATTGTGGTACTCGCCTGTGGCGTCTACGTGCATCTGCTGGAATGGGAATGGCTGGCCATTGTGATTGCAGGAGGATTGTTCCTGGCCACAGAGCTTCTCAACACGGCCATTGAACGCTTTGTGGATGTGATTGATCACAACCGGAAGTTGGACGGCGAACATGGCTTTCATGCAAACCTGAAGGCAGCCAAGGATGTAGCGGCTGCGGCATCACTCATCAGCTTAACAGTAAACGTAATTGTGATTTGTGTGGTGTTCTATCCGTACGTGGATATGGGAATCCGTGCGATGATGCAAAACTAACCCCTGTGCAGTGAGTTAGTCTTCCCATGATTACACAATCATAGGCGGGGGCAAGTATCGTTCAATTTCTTTTTTGAGGATTGGGGCCATCTGAAATAAAAACAATATGCCATGCATCGTCGCGATCGCAGTGATCGCGGTAACATTCGCGACATCCACACCGGAAGGCAATGGAAGAACGAATGCCGTATGCAGGGCAGCGAGGGAAAGATGAATACTTTCCATAGACACCTCCAGTTGAAAGAGCACAGGGGTTATCCCCTACTCTAGAACGAACTCTTCCCGATACAAGAAGATCTTACGCAGCAGGCGCTTCACCTTCAGCAGGTTTCTCTTTCTTCACATAGGTCCCGTCTTTCTTGGCCTTTGCATCCAGCATGCCTTTGCTTGGAGGCGGAATACCGCCACTGGCTTCCAGCTTGGCACCCAGCTCTGCCATAAGCGCAAGTTCCGCATCGGTCACAGGTTCATCCAGGAACTGCTTCTTGCGCACAGAGTTATATTCGTTCGTCCACATTTCGCGATCGCGCCAGGTGCGATACTGCTCCAGTGTCATCTTCTTGGCTCTGGCCTTTTTGATTTCTTCTTCCTCTTTCTCTTTTGCCTTCTCATTGGTCTTGGCAGCGATTTTTCCTTCGTTGGCGGTTGCAGCCCAGCGCATAATTTTCTCCTCCACTACAGACCTCTTCTGCGCATAGCGCTCGCGGCTTAGGTCGCGAAGGACCTGGACGCGATCTTCATCGACAGCCACTTTTGGCGGAGCCAGTGTTGCTGCGGAGAATGGCTTACTGGGGATTCCATCAATCATCAGACGGATGTAGGCGTTATATTTCGGGAGACTCAGAATATCCTTGGGTGTCACCATTTCTTCAAACTGCATGCTGAGCTCTTCTGCATCGTCGGAACCAATCTGGAAACTGATCATGGAACCCACGTTTCCAAAGACCGCATCGCGCAGAGACGAATCGTTTCCGGCAATGAGAAGCTGCCCTGTGTACTGGTGTGCCACGGTAAGAGCGAGCTTATATTTACGCGCTTCTGAGAGAATGGTGGCAAAAGACTTGGTGGCAAAGTTCTGGAACTCATCCACATACAAATAGAAGGGGCGACGTTCCTTTTCAGGGATATCGGCGCGACTCATCGCATCAATCTGGAATTTGGTGACGAGCATAGAACCCAGGAACGCAGACGTATCTTCTCCCAGTTTTCCTTTGCTGAGGTTCACGAGCACGATCTTTCCGGTATCCATCGCATGGCGGACATCCAGGCTGCTCTTCACCTGCCCGATGATATTGCGGATGAGCGGAGTCGTGAGCAGCTGTCCGATCTTGTTCTGAATGGCAGCAACAGCCTCTGTGCGATATTTATCGGTCCAGCCGGCATATTCCTGTTCCCAGAAGCTCTTCACCATAGGATCGGTAATATTGGCAACCATCTTCGCGCAGAATGCGGTATCACCAAACATACGGAGAATACCGAGCATGGATGATCCCTCATTTTCGAGAAGTGCAAGCAGCGTGTTTCGCAGAATGTGTTCCATGCGTCCGGAGAATGCATCGGGCCAGAGCTTGGTAAAGACGCTCATCAATCCCGAACAAATGAGCGCACGCTGATCGGGATTTGCGCACTCGAGCATGTTGAAGGAAAGCGGATAATCACGATCCGATGGATCAAAAAGAATGACATCGTTACTTCTGTTTTTGGGCGTGAAGCGGAGAATCGCTTCGATCAGATCTCCGTGAGGATCGATCACACCAATACCCTTTCCGCTCTGAATGTCCGAAAAAATCATGTTCTCGAGCAGAGTCGATTTTCCCATACCCGTCTTTCCGATCACGTACATGTGACGCGCGCGGTCTTCGGGGCGGATACCGAACTGTGTGCGGCGGCCATGGAAGACAGACTCTCCGAGGATGGTAAGATTTTCTGCAGGATCGGTGACATTCGGAATCGGCATATTTACCGGGGGCTCCAGTTTTTTGGCGGTCACCCAGTCAATGTTCGGCGTTTTTACAAGGATATTCGGGATATGCCAGAGTGTGGCAATTTCTTCTGCGGACAGGACATACGGTGATGTACGCAGTCCCGTGGGAAGGTGTGTAGATGCGTGAATCTCACGCATATGGAATCCGTTGCTGTGCGGCAGCGTAAACTGACGGAAGCTGCTCGCGATTTCATTCACCTTCGCAACCGCTTCGTTCTTGCAGGAAATCGGCGCAATCACACTCACGCGGACATTTGCCTTGAAAAGCAGACGATTCAATTTATCCGCAGCACCCATCATTTTGTCTTCTCTGTCGTGAGTACGGGCGCTGATCTGCAAATGCTCATCGGTTCCCTCCTGTTCCACATCGGCACCTGTCAGGAGTGAGACGGACGTCTTTGCCTTGTATGCTCCAAACCAGACTTTCCAACCACCCATCAACATATCCAACGGGAAGTACAAGAGACGCTCAAGTCCGGACGCCAGGTGCACTTTTGCAAAGAGCTTTGCGTACGCCGGCCAGTATTTGGAAATACCGCGCTCCAGATACGGAAGCGTCTTCATGCCACGTTTGCGGTAACTCTCACCAATCGGCTCGAAGGCAACCTGAATATGCCCGCGCATGCCAAGCTTCGGATACCGGACAAGAGTCGAGGTAATACCGGCAATGGAGTCAATGGATTGCTTGCTGACCAAATCGCTGAATTGCGGATAGCGCTTGATGGGGAACAAATCCGGCTCCGACAATTCCAGATCCGCATACACCACCATCTCCCCTTCCTTGGGATCAAATAATTCCGTGGGTGCTATTTCAATTTCCGAATCCGGAAACTGTCCGTAGAGCTGACTTTCAATGAGGGCTGCCGCACTGCCGTGGGAACGTGCAAAGAGTCCGATCTTTCCATCGGCAAGACCGATTTCCAGGCTCATCTCTGCATCGCGGTCTTCCAGAGAATGCAGTGCGGAGAGCGCCGTTTCCATCATGAGCGGACCGCGGCTGGCACTGATGTCATCCTGCGTCGGGAGAGACGGGCGGATACGCAGCAGCACGGTGTTGTGTTTGGATGTACTCATGAATTGTATTTACGCTGAACGCAGTAAGTCGGCCACCATATCGAGTGCAATGGTGTTGTAGGCATAATCCATACGTGTGGGTCCCAAAATACCAATGGCTCCCGATTCTCCATGAATGGTATAGCGGGTTACCAGCATCGAGCAGCTCTGGAACTGTGCACAGAGATCGGTTTGCCCAATGAAGTACTGCACCTGATCGGTGAGATCAATCTCCGACATCAGTTCCCCCAGTTGCTGCTCCAGCACTTCAACCACATTGGAAAAAAGCTGCGGATCGGACTGGAATTCCGGCTGACGCAGCGCATTGGACAGGCCTAAGTAATATACCTGTTCGCGGTGCGGGACTGTGGCAAAACTGACGTTCGGAATCATGCGCGCAAGGAGGCTCACCGCCTCGTACACACGTTCGCGGTCTTTGTGTTCGGTGTACTGTTTGCGGAATTGTTCAAACTGAGACCGCACCTGCTTCTCCTGCACACTCGGATCCATAAATTCCTGCACGTAGGCACGATAGCCTTTTACAGTCGGGATTCGACCGGCTGATGTGTGAGGTTGTCCGATGAATCCTTCATCACCCAGGACCTGCATTTCGTTGCGGATAGTCGCTCCGCTCACAGAGAAAAAACCACGGTCAATAATCTGCTTCGATCCCACCGGCAAAGCCGTCCTCGTAAACTCGTCGATAATCGCTGCCAACAGCTTCGCTTGCCTTGTATTCATACGCTCTTGATTATAGCACTCTTTACAAAAGAGTGCCAGGCACCGAAAGGGTTGTTTGCACCTTTTGAGCTCTTTTAACGGTTAGTACGGAGTATGAGCTACAAAAAAACCCGCTTTCGCGGGTTTTTTATACTCAATGGGAGAAGCCTTACTCGGCTTTCTTTGCCGCTGTCTTGTCCATACGACTCTTGAAGCGATCGATACGGCCTCCGCGCAGATCCTTCTGAGCCTTGCCTGTATAGATAGGGTGGCACATGCGACAAACTTCCACAGTCTGATCCGCAACCGTGCTCGGAATCGCAAAGACGGTCCCGCAGGTGGAGCAGGTTGTTTTGGCGTCTTGGTGCATTTCTGGGTGGATTCCGGTCTTCATAGTAGGGGCATTGTACTGATTATCTGACTTGATGCAAGTTCGAGAATAGGGCTTTTTGAGTGGTTCTAGACCCTAGGGGTCCCCCTTGGGGCTTCTAGCTTTCAGCTTTCAGGAT
>CAYRQG010000053.1:2224-2530 GCA_964426345.1 uncultured Candidatus Peribacteria bacterium | reverse complement strand
TCTTATTTAACCTCTTTTACTGCCTTCTTCTTGCTCTTCTTGGCAGCCTTTTCGACCATTTCAGCCTCTTCAAAGAGCTCTTCTGCTTCTTCTGCACGCTCCTCTTCTGCAGCCATGGCGAGTGCTTCTTCGGCTTCTTTATCGAACATCACGACGCTCATGGTGGCTACCTTATCCGGCGGATCGAGGCGCATCACAATCACTCCCTGGGTGGCTCTACCGCGGGATGGGATATCTTTGAGCCCCATGCGGATGGTCTGACCCTGCTTGCTGATACAGAGGAGATCGCCTTCTGCACCCTCTTCC
>CAYRQG010000053.1:249-2214 GCA_964426345.1 uncultured Candidatus Peribacteria bacterium | reverse complement strand
GGTGACGCACGCCGCGCGCGGTCAGGCGCTTTTCGATATAGGGCAGTTGCAGATCGGCGAGCTTGCGCGAGGCCGCATACGACGTCGCCAGGAACGGCACGTTGTCGGCGCCGAACATCGCGTCGTCGTTTTCCATCACGACCATCAGTTTGCTCTTGGATGAATCGCGGATGACTCCTGCCTCCACCACGCGGTCGTTATCCGCCAGGCGGATGCCGTACACACCGGCGGCGCTGCGACCCATCGGGCGGACGTCGTCTTCCTTGAAGCGAATCGCTTTTCCTTTCTGAGAGACAATGAGGATTTCATTCTTGCCATCGGTGGCCACCACCCACTGCAGGTTCTCCCCTTCCGGAAGTTTCTGTGCAATGAGTCCGCTCTTGCGGATGTTCTGGAACTCGCCGACTTCCGTGCGCTTCACAGTTCCGCGGTCGGTCACCATGAAGAGGAACTTCGCCTCGCTCAGATCCGCTTTCAGAATCGCAGTAATGCGCTCTTCGGGCTTGAGCTGGAGAATGTTCACAATCGCCTGACCGCGCGCAATACGTCCGGCCTGGGGAAGTTCATACGCAGGCATCTGGAACAGACGACCGGTATTCGTGAAGTACAGGAGATCATCGTGGTTCATGATATGCAGGATCGAGAGCACTTCGTCATCGTCGCGCACATCGGCTCCCTTGATTCCCTTTCCGCCACGGTGCTGTGCACGGAACTGGAGCGGGCTCAGTCTCTTCACGTAGCCGCTGCGTGTAAGAGTCACAATCATCGGCGCGTTCGGGATGGTGTCCTTCGCGCTGAATTCACCGGCTGCACTCGGCACCACGGCGGTGCGGCGTTCGTCACCGTAGGACTTCTTCACCTCGGCAAGCTCGGTGCGGAACACATCGTCAATCTTCTTCTTATCCGCCAGGATTGCGTTGCACTCAGCAATGAATGTCTTGAGTTCCTTGAGTTCATCCACAATCTTCTGGCGCTCGAGTCCGACCAGTGTCTGGAGGCGCATTTCGAGGATGGCAGTTGCCTGGATTTCGGTGAGCTTGAAAGTCTTCATCAAACGCTCGCGGGCCATGTCGCGGCTGTCGCTCTTGCGGATGATATCCACGACTTTATCGATGTTATCGAGAGCAATGACCAAACCTTCCAGAATGTGCGCACGCTCCATAGCGCGATCGCGATCGAACGTGATGCGGCGGGTAATCACGACACGGCGGTGCTCAATGAACACAGACAGGAGTTCCTGGAGGTTCATGAGGCGCGGCTGGAGCCCATCGGCAAGCGCGATCATGTTGTAGCCAAAGCTGGTCTGGAGATCGGTGTGCTTGTAGAGCTGGTTCAAAATCTTCTGCGGATATGCATCTTTCTTGAGTTCCACAATGATGCGGATACCATCGCGGTCGGATTCGTCGCGGATATCGGAAATACCAATAATCACTTTGTCGTTCACAAGTGCCGCCATCTTTTCGATGAGCGTGGACTTGTTCACCTGATACGGGATTTCGCTCACACGGATGTGGAAGCGACCGCTGCTCATTTCTTCAATCTCTGCCTTTCCGGGCATCATCACCGGTCCGCGACCGGTCAGGTATGCCTGCTTGATTGCTTCTTTGTCGTAAATAATACCGCCTGTCGGGAAGTCCGGACCCTGTACGTACTTGAGCAGATCTTCCACGGTTGCCTCGGGGTTATCGAGCAAGTGATTGATGGCATTAATGAGTTCGTGGAGGTTGTGGGGCGGAATGTTTGTGGCCATACCAACCGCAATACCCACGGTACCGTTCAAAAGAAGGTTCGGGATTTTGGCCGGAAGCACAGACGGCTCCTTGCGGGACGCATCGTAGTTCGGAGTGAATTCCACAGTGTTCTTTTCAATATCACCCAGCATTTCCTCGGTGATCTTCGCCATTTTGGATTCTGTATAACGGTAGGCAGCGGCGGAGTCTCCGTCGATGGAACCGAAGTTTCCCT
>CAYRQG010000053.1:0-239 GCA_964426345.1 uncultured Candidatus Peribacteria bacterium | reverse complement strand
GATAGCGCATCGAGAAGTCCTGGGCCATACGGACCAATGCTTCGTACACAGAGGAATCTCCATGCGGGTGATACTTACCCAGCACATCTCCCACCACGTTCGCACACTTCTTGAACTTTGCAGACGAACGAAGTCCTGCTTCGTGCATGGCAAACAAAATGCGGCGGTGCACCGGCTTCAGACCATCGCGTGCATCAGGAAGAGCACGGGCCACAATGACGCTCATCGCGTAGCTCAGG
>CAYRQG010000052.1:2178-7929 GCA_964426345.1 uncultured Candidatus Peribacteria bacterium | reverse complement strand
ATCTCCGCAAACGCCGGCGGTTCGCCGGGGTGCAAAAACGGCGGCCCCAGCCGTGCACGGAATCTGGGGTGGCAACATGCGAAAGGGCGATGGATACAGTTCCTAGATGCTGATGATCTGTTAATGCCCACCAAAATCCGTCAACAACTTGTAGATGCAGAGAGCCTTCCCGATACGATTGCTGTTGTTTACTCTCCATGGCAGCGGTTGTATCATTTGACATCACATTCACAGATGGAATCCACACTGGTTGATCCATGCATCGGGGTCGATAGTCTGGCGGACCTCCTGAAGACTGAAAACTTCATCGCCACCGGTTCGCAACTGTTCCGGCGAGATTGGCTGGAACACGTTGACGGATTTGACGAGAGATTCCGCTTGATTGAGGACGTCCATCTGTTGCTAAGGCTAGCAATGGCAGGCGGGCGTTTTCACAAGGTCGAAAGTTCCACCCCTCTCTTTTGTTATCGCCAACGGCCAGGCGCATCCTTATCCCAACAAGATATGGATGCTTTCATGGAAGGTTGCATACGCAACGCCATGCTAGTAGAGAGCTACTGCACTGAACTCGGCAAGATGACGCCGGAACAAATCAAAGAAGTGGAAGATCTGGTGAACGATGCCATCAAAGCCGATCTTCCGGTTGGGTATCACCTCACGACAGTGGATGGTGCAAAAGCAGAAGGCGCAATCGGCGTGTTCGATGACCGCTATGGAAGCGAAGTGAAAGTGTACGTGATGGGCAAGCAGGATTCGAAGACTGCAGGCACCGGAAAAATTGGCGATGGCGATGTGTTTAGTAAAGAAATCTGCGGTGGCCCGCATGTGTCGCACACAGGAGTCCTTGGCACCTTCAAGATCCAGAAAGAGGAAAGTTCCTCTGCAGGCGTCCGACGCATTAAAGCGGTGGTAAGCGGCGGTCCGGCGGATATTGAAGTAGCAGGAGAGGTGTGAAGCAGCATTGACATTTTCTGAAAATAGTCCAGAATATTTGTCCGATTTCCCGTTTTGGAGAGTCGGATGGTCTTTTGCATCGTCGCTTCTTTTGTCTGTGCAGTACGGAGCATCCGCAGGGAAATTGCGTGCTGTGCAGATATGTTTTCTGCAAGTGGGGCGTGACTACCACTATTACAATTGTCACAAAAAACTCTGAGGAACTGTGTACATCATGTCTACGAATGGTGAACTGAATCGGAAACTGAGAATGGCACTCGTCGGCGGTGGGCAAGGAGCGTTCATTGGACGCGTTCATGCCACAGCGGCGATCCTCGACAACCGTGCGGAACTTGTTGCGGGAGCGTTGTCATCTGATGCAACTCGAGCAAAAGCCTCGGCAGCAGATTATGACATCCCACCCGACCGCGCGTATGGCTCGGTGGATGAATTGATTGAGCGTGAACTCGCCTTGCCACCGGATAAGCGTATCGACTTTGCGTCGATTGCAACGCCAAATCACACGCACTTCCCCATTGCAAAGGAGTTGATCGCAGCGGGAATCAATGTGATGTGCGATAAGCCGATGACCTTCAATTTCGAAGAATCAGTCGAGCTCGCGGGATTGGTAACTAAGCACAACGTCGTGTTCGGCCTCACACACAACTACACAGGGTACCCCTTGGTCCGACATGCGAGGAAGATGATCCGCGAAGGTGAACTGGGCGAGATCCAGGCAATCCGTTCGAACTACATCCAAGGATGGCTGCGTACGCGACTGGAATCGATGGACCAAAAGCAGGCTGCCTGGCGGACTGACCCAACAAAATCCGGTGCCGCAGGCTGCTTTGGCGACATTGCAACGCACGCCTACAACTTGGGACGCTTCCTGACCGGTTTGATGCCGGCAGAAATTTCCTGCAATCTCAAAACGTGTGAAGCGGGCCGACAACTGGATGACTACGGAGTTGCCGTCATTCGCTACAAAAACGGCGCATTCGGAACTGTTCAGGCCAGCCAGATTTCGCACGGACGCGAGAATGATTTGTTCATTGAGGTTGATGGAACGAAGGGATCGTTGTCATGGCGTCAGGAAGAGCCGAACGTGATGACGGTTCGTCGGAATGGTCAGCCACACGCTCTCTATACCCGCGATCCCAATGCACCGTTCATGAATGACGCAGGCAAGGCTGGCTGTCGATTGCCGTCCGGGCATCCGGAAGGGTACTTCGAAGCTTTTGCAAATGTCTATCGCTCTGCGTACGACGACATGGTCAAACGCGCCCGCGGTCAGAGTTTTGAATTGCATAACACCATTTACCCGAACGTAGAAGACGGCGTGGACGGAATGCTGTTCATTCAACAATGCGTTGCCAGCAGCAAAGAAAACGGCGCATGGAAGAAGCTGTCCCATCCGCTGGTCCAACGCTAATAACCCCAACTGCAGAAAAGAAAGAGGTAGACTACACAAAAGACCTAAGCCAGCCGTTCATTCGAACGGCTGGCGGGTTTTGCATACAACACGGTACACTTTGTCCGTGCGTCACACTCTCACATTCCTGGCCCTCGTCTTCCTCTCCATCGCTCCCGCTGCGCATGCAATGGAAAGCGATGTCTGGGATTTCCGCCAGGCAACGGACCCGCAAACGCAATATCAGTCCCTCACGAAAGTGGAGCAAACAGCGGACGGTATTCACGTGCAGACGCTCACCGATGGTTTTCTCTTTTGGATGAATCCCCTCGTGCATCCGGTCGATGTCATTGTGCTGCATGTGTACACACAGAAAGCGGTAAAGCCGGGATTGCTCTGGCATGTAGTTGGCACAGACAGCATGCAGGCAGAGCGCGATCTTTTTATAGACGGAAAGAATGCATGGCAGGATATCCGGATTCCCATTACCGATGATGCGCACTGGAACTGGACATCGGATCAGATTGCACTCGGTTTTCCTGCGGGCACGGATATTGTGATTCAAAGCATCAGCTGGCAGCGCTACAGCACCATGGAAAAATTGTACGAAGCATGGAAGAGTTTTTGGACGTTTGATGATTTCCGCGCGTACTCGATCAACTTTTTGTGGGGGCCGCTCCTGGCATCGAATCCTGTGGGCACCGCGGAACTCTTTGACAGATTACCCCCGACAGCCTGGTCGATTGACCGCGTGTTCTACGTGCTGCTGGCTGTCGCTCTGGCAGTCGGTATTGTATTTTGGGCATTCGACAGAAACGCACGGGGAAGACAAAAAGTTGTGTTCTGCTTCTGGGGAATGTTCCTGCTGATCTGGATTGCGTTCGATCTGCGCATGACCGCAGAAGTGATTTCCTATGCTGTTGATGATTTCCATCAGTACGTTCTCCCCGATGATTCGCGCAAGGAATTCCGCACGCATGATGATCTCTATACCGTGCTTGCTGCACTGATGCCCACTATCAAAACGTATGACCGGTATGTGGCACTCATTGTTCCGCAAAGTCCCACGTACTCGAACCTCCGGTATCAGAGTTATCCCAGCGTTCCCGTGTTCCCCGATGCCGATACGACAGGCATCAAGCTCTGGGTGGTAATCAAGCGGAACGATATTAAAGTGAGTAGCGGCGCACTAGTGGATGCAAACGGTGCCGTGCTCACACCCCAGGGTTCTGTGATCCAGCGCTACAGCGATAACTCCTTCCTCTTCGCCATTCCATGATGAACGTCATTGCTTTCCTGACCGGCATCAGCCTTCCGGCACTTGGGGGAATAATGGCGCTCACGCTCCTGGAAAATGGACGCGTGGTGCTGGCATCGCTGGAACGTCTCGCACTGGGATTTTTGCTGGGTCTTACCTATGCGATGTTCCTGGTCTTTGGAGTGCATGTGCTGACACATCTGCCGCTCACGCTGCCGCTCTACCTCGGAGTACAGATTCTGGGAATTGCGATCCTCGCATTCTTCGTGCAGAAAAAACATCTCTGGGCACAACTCTGGCAATCAGCCGCAGCGGAAGAGAAGACCTCCGCGCCCATGTGGCTCTGGCGTGTATGCCAGCTGTTTCTGGCGGTTCTCACCATCAAAATTATCATCACTTCCGTCACATTCCTGCTCTTTGCACCCACGTATCTGGATGATTCGCTGAATAACTGGAACCTGCGTGGCAAACTCTTTTTTGAAGATACAGCCATCACCCTCGTGTTACCGAATGAAGATCCCGCCCTTTCCCCGAAGGGAGTGAGCTCCTATCCGCCCGCAGTTCCGCTCAGCAAAGCGTGGCTCGCAAACATTGCAGGGAACTGGAACGATCCGCTCATCAATAGTATCCAGGTGATGTGGTACCTGAGTGCGCTCAGCCTTGTCTTCTTCTCCATCCGCAGACACGCCGGACTCGCCTGGGCATTCACGGGGCTACTGATGATTGGCGGCATGCCGCTCTACCTCATGCATGGCACCAATCCCTACGCCGATGTGTTTCTCTCCGCGCATGTCTTTGCGGCGGTGAGTATGCTGTTTGCTGCATTGCATGCGAGAAACGAAGAGGATCGCCTCACGTTCCTCCGGATTGGCGCAGTAGCTACGGCCATTCTCCCTTTCACCAAAAACGAAGCGATGCTCGTGTATCTGCCGCCACTGCTGCTCATTACCGCGGTGAGTATCTGGATGCTGCGCCGGCAGATGACGCAGCGCCATCTCATGACTGCTGTACTCACCTACATTCTTCCGTTCGCGCTCGTATGCGGACCGTGGCTTTTCTATAAGTGGGTGCAGGGGCTCACGTTTGGAAACGGAAAGGCCTTTACCAGTCTGGGGGTTGGCTGGCACGAGAATGTCCTGCAGGCCATTGGCATCAATACGTTCTTCGAAGGAAACTGGCTGCTTCTGCTTCCACTCCTTTTCCTGCTGCTGGTCTGGCGGTTCCGCGCTGCATTTTCCCCGCTCCTGCTCCTGAGCAGCTTTTTCCTGATGATCTACATCGGACAGGTATGTCTCTATCTCTTCACGGATCTGGCAACGGAAGCGCTGCGCCAAACAGGATATGCTCGCGGACTGGTACAACTGACGCCTATCATGATTCTGCTCACCACGCTGCTCCTGCGCGATGCCTTCCCGCGCGTCTTTAATGACTTGCGTGAACAGGCAAAATAACGACTGATTAGATACGTGTCGCAGCGTATAGCGCTATTCTGTCTGCGATCTTTCCTTTTGCCTTCCCATGAGTCTCTACGCCGCCTTCCTTGGTAATCACCCCTCACTCAGCCAGGCTGAATTGAGCGCCAGTATTCCGGATTTCAAAGCTATCCGCATGGTGGGACCCTCCATTCTGCTCTTTGAAAGTGCGGCGGATATTGGCACAAAGCAGCTCGACAGATGGGGCGGCATTTTCCTGCTGGCAAAACAGGTGGGAAGCAACACGGTGACCACCAGCGATATCCCCCACATCCTTGCCGAGGAAGTGAAGAATGTGAAAGGCAAAATCACTTTCAGCCTGCGCGGATACGGCATACAGAAATCGACAGTGCATGATCTCTACCGTCACTGCAAAAACCTGCTGAAAAAAGACGGCCGCGCTGTGCGGTATATCGGCAATGAAAATAAGCCTGCGGTCTCCGTGCTGCTGCACGATGCCGGTATTGTGGAAGGGAAACACGGAGCAGAGCTGGTGATTTTGGGAGAGAACAAACAGCTCTGGGTATTCAGAACTGTTGCCGCTCAGGACCCGGACAGTTACACGAAGCGTGACATGGAAAAGCCGGTGCGTGATACACGCGTGGGACTGCTGCCGCCAAAACTTGCGCAGATGATGCTGAACTACGGCGAGTGGCTTGCCAGAGATACCGATCCCA
>CAYRQG010000052.1:0-2168 GCA_964426345.1 uncultured Candidatus Peribacteria bacterium | reverse complement strand
GCCCGTCCTCGCATCTGATCTTGCACTGAAGGCCGTGAATGGTTGCGAAAAAAATATCGAGTGGCTGCGCAAAGAATACAAGATCCTCAAAAAAGACGTGTCGTGCATGGTCTGGAAACAGGATGCGACCGATGAATTTGAACTAAAAGAACTGCCGAATGTGGTGGTCACAGAAACCACACTGGGTCCCGGACTCACCGATCGCCCGACTGCGAAAGATGCCGCAAAACTGAAGACCGAATGTGAAGCAATCGAAACCGGTTTCCTGGAAAATATGGCAGCGACCCTGCCCGGCGTTCCGGTTGTCGCCATGTTCCCGGTCTGGTTCCTGAAAACCGGTCCGCTCTACCTGGAAAAGACGTGGAAGAAACTTGCGGACATCGGATTTGAACCGGTGCTGCCAAACGGCGTCCAGAGCGAAAACCCGGAACGTACATCGCTTCTGTACCGCAGACCGGATCAGGTGGTGGGCCGGGAGATTATCTTTTTGAAGCCAATCGTGAAGAAGCCCTCCCCGAAGAAAAAATAATCGATGAAGCGCATCATGCTGCGAACCGGCATTGTCCTCTTCTGCATCTGGCATATGTGTGCAGTCCTGGTGTTTGCTACTCCCCGCGCAGCAACTGATTCATTTGCAAAAGCCAGTCAGCAATTCCTCCTGCCGCTCGTCATGCCATACATGTACACAACGAGTCAGTGGCAGCTGTGGGATCTGTTCGCACCCGATCCACTCCGGCAAATTGCGCTGTACAGAATTGAAAGACAGGATGCCGATGGTGGCGAATGGAAAGAAGTGATCACCTACAAGCCCGGCACTTTTCACTGGTGGCAGCATGCGAGCTACTTCAAATATTTTTCAAACGTCCTCAATACATCGTCAGAAATTATGGACCCTGCAAAAGAAGAATTTTTACAGTTTGCATGCACAGGGAATCATATTCCCCCGGCCACTCCCGTGCGCCTCGTGCTCTACACCACGGTGCTGCCCTGGCTCCTGACACCGGTTTCCGCAGACTACTGGAACTCCTGGACACCTGAATGGACGCGCACCATCAGCATGTTATCCATTTGCAAAGTCACTCTCCAATGATGTCACTTTTCCGCTCCATAGAGGCATTTTTCTTCAAACAGCAGTCCGCAAGAGGATTCGGCCTGATGCGCGCTGCGTGGGCTGCGGTCGTTCTGTTTTTTCTCTTACTCCAGTGGAATGACATCACGGTCTTTTTTAGTAACGCAGGATTTTTCCCAACGGATGTGGCAAATACAGTCCTTCGTGGCGGGTACCGCTTTACCATCTTCTCGTGGATCACTGCTCCTGAGAATGTCTTTAGTATCTACATTTTTCTGCTCGGCACACTCACCTGCATGCTGCTCGGTATTTTCCCGCGCGCATCCACCATCATCAGCGTGCTGCTCCTCACGTCTTTCCATGAACGCAACTCGATGGTGCTGGGCGGAGGCGATACGTTACTGCGAAACATCGGCTTTATCCTGATGATTGCTCCGAATATTAGTCTGTTTTCTATTCAGCAAACCCGAACCCACACCCGAACCCAATCCATCTGGCCCTACCGCCTGCTCCTCTGGCAGATGATTGTCCTCTATGGAACGTCCTTCTGGTACAAACTCCTGGGCACACTCTGGCTGCACGGCACGGCCGTCGATACCGCACTCCATCACCCGATGTTCGCGCGCTGGCCGGTATGGGTCATGAGTCTGCTCACACCCGTTACACCCCTCATCGACTGGGCAAGTTTGCTTTGGGAAGGGCTCTGGGTCCTGCTCCTCGTCCCCCGCTGGTTCACCGATTTGCTCCCGCCCCAGCTCCCCCGCATCCCGCTTAAGCGGATTCTCCTGCTTGGCGGCATTGTCTTCCATGGTGCTATTTTTACCCTGATGGACGCTGGATCGTTCTCTTTGGCGATTATGGCAGCGTATTGCGGACTTTTGCAGGAGGAGGACTTCTGGTGGCTGCACAAAGTGAGCCGCAGAGTAAAGCGGGTTTTACTGCCAAAATAGAGTCAAACAATCGATTGCGCTTGGGCATAGGATTGGTAGAATTCTCTGGCCTTCTTTAGGGAAGGCTGTTCATTGCTTCAGTCACACGTTCCCTGATAGCTCAATGGTAGAGCATCTCGCTGTTAACGAGAGGGTTCTTGGTTCGAATC
>CAYRQG010000051.1:0-8031 GCA_964426345.1 uncultured Candidatus Peribacteria bacterium | reverse complement strand
AGGAGGAGAAGGACCACATCCAAAAGAAATTGAAAGATACTGCACACAAGGCAGCTGCGCATGCTTCTGAGAAAGTGGCCGCTGCCTAAATCGCCATCAGCAAAGGACCCGGGAGAATCATGGTATGAGGTCTCCCGGGTCCTTTGTTATAGACAGTTTTAATTGCAGTAGTAGTTGTTGTGTGAGTCGTAGTAACAGTCGTTATTGTCGTTGTAGTCGTCATCGCAGCGGTAGCGATGGTTGGAATCGTAGTAGCAGGAGTTGTTCGTGTGCGATGTTCCGCAGACTCTGCGTCCGTCGGAATCGTAGACACAGTCTCCGTTGTCGTCGTAGGAATGATCGTTGTAGTCATTGTCGCAGCGGTAGCGATTGTTCGAGTCGTAGTAGCAATCGTCATAGTTGTTATTGTAGTCGTTGTTGTCGCAGCGGTAGCGGTTGTTGGAATCGTAGTAGCAGTTATCGCCGCTGTCGGTTGCGGTGCCGCAGACTCTGCGTCCGTCGGAATCGTAGACACAGTCTCCGTCGTTATCGTCGTTGCAGCGGTAGCGGTTGTTCGAATCGTAGGAGCAGTCGCTGTCGTTGTAGTTTGTGCCGCAGCGATAGCGGTGATTGGAGTCGTAGTAACAATCGTTGTTGTCGTTGTAGTTGTCATCGCAGCGATAGCGGTTGTTACTGTCGTAGTAGCAATCATCATTCGTATCGTCGCACTGGTAGCGGTTGTTGCGATCGTAGTAACAGTGATTGGCATCCTGATAGTAGGTGTCGTAGTTGTAATCTCGGGTGTCATCGCAGAAGTAGCGGTTCTCAAGATCGTAGTAGCAGTACCGACCAGAGGAACGGTTGCTCGAGTTGCCGTAGCGGCCATCTACCACGTCGCTATACGTGCGGGAAGACAGTGAACGGGTGTTTGTATCCAGGCGGTAGACCATATCGGCCACTTCACCGCGTGTGAGTGGATCATCAATAGAACCAATGGATGTGGGGATTGCATGGCGATCGGCCAGAGCGCGGATGTATCCGTCGTACCAGTCACCGCTCTTGCTGGTGCTGATATCAAATGCCATTGCGAGCACTTTGGCAGCTTCTGCGAGTGTGATGTTACGGTCCGGGCGGAACGTGTTATCGCTGTAGCCACTCATGAATCCCTTCTCGTACACGTACTGTACGTATCTGGCGTACCACGCAGTCTTTGAGGTATCGCGGAACGGCAGACTGTTGCGGTAGCTGGACAGCGAATTGGTATCGATATTCGTGATGATCTTTGCAAACTCGGCACGGTTCACGAGGTTATGCTCGCCAAAAGAACCGTTGTCGTATCCGTCCATAATCCCGCGGTCCTTCACGTAGGAAATAGGATCATTGGTATAGCGTGTCGCAAAGACCGGCGAAGCCGAGCTCAGCAGAGAAATGGTGACCAGCGCACTGGTAAGGCGTGTGAGACGCATAGGAAGGAATGGAACAGATAGAGCTATATTTTAATCAATTTGTCAAACTTGGCAAGCTTTTGTCTGCTTCCTGCTATTCGGGCTATTGCAGCTTGGTTTCGATGACTTTCTTGAAGCCCGCGAAATCCAGCGATCCCTGGACCAAAACCGCCTTTCCATGCTTTCCGAGAACCCAGAAGCTGGGAACACCGTTCACACCGCCATTGGTGGCATCGGTCATATCCTGGGTAATCTGATCCTTGGTGGCGCCGGTATCGATACAGGTATTCACCGCATCGACATCAATGCCCTTCAGGGAACGGACAGCATCGGCCACATCTTTTTGGGTGAGTTCCTTATTGGCGGTTGTTGCTTTCAGCAGGGCGTCCATCAGTGGAAGTGCGTAATCTTCGGATTGCTTGCGGCTGCATTCTACAGCCTGAGCGGCAATACCTGCTGCGGGATGGTAGCTGATGGGGAAGTTACGGAAGACGAAACGGACTTTACCGGTATCCACGTAGGTGGATTTGATTGCAGGCATGGTATCGGCTGCGAATGCTGCGCAGTATGGGCAGGCGTAGTCCAGAAATTCAACAATGGTGACCGGAGCGGAGAGATCGCCCAGGCTGAATCCTGTAGCAGGAAGGGCAGGAACGTAATCACCGATGGGAGCGTAGGTTGTAGGAGTAATGACAGTAGGAGCTTTCACCATACCCGCGCGTGTACTGGCGCGGCGCTGTTCCTGGACTTTGTAGGCATTCACCACACTGCGGCGCGACGTACGCTCGACACCTTTCACGGTATAGGCGGATGCGAGAACGGGTTGGAATGCGAATGTGAGAGTCAGAAGTGAAAGAAAGAAGCGCTGCATAGTTTTAAGAGAGGAATGAGGTCTGTATCTTAAAGCAAGTACATGATTTTCGATAAGCATTTTTTGAAGGGAGCCGAGGTGACCGACGTGACAAAAGGGACCAAGGTAATAAAAGGGACCAAGGGGGCCGAGGTGCCTTTCCATTGCTTTCTTTTCCATCACGTCGGTTACATCGGCAACATAGGTCACCTTGAATACCCTCAGAAGCATGAAAGACTCTATTCAGGTCACGACAAAGTCTCTATCCTGTACAACGATGGATTCATTCCGACAGAAAAAGGCAGAGGCAATCCGCGCAAAGGGCACCATGCCCTATGCTGCATCGTTTGATCGTACGCATACCCTTGCAGACGCGCGTGAGATGGCAGAGGGAAATGAGGTGCGTATCTGCGGCCGCATCATGCTGCTCCGCGATATGGGAAAGATGGCATTCATCACGCTGCAGGATCACACCGGACGGTTGCAGCTGATGCTTCGGGAAGATGAACTGGGTGCGGATCTCTATAAAGAAATACTCGATCTCGTTGATCTTGGAGATTTCATTGGAGTCTCCGGCAAACGCTTTGCTACACAGAAAGGCGAGCCGAGTGTGATGGTGAAAGACTGGAAGATGCTCAGCAAAGCGCTGCGTCAGCCTCCGGAAAAATGGCACGGGATTGAAAACCAGGAGACTGCCTGGCGTCAGCGCTATCTGGATTTGACCAGTAACCGTGAGACGTTCGATCGCTTCCAGTTTAGATCCCGCTTCATGCAGCGCCTCCGGCAGTTCTACTGGGACGAAGGATTTACAGAAGTGGAAACACCCGTGCTCGTAAACGCCGCATCCGGCGCGCTCGCGACTCCGTTTGCCACCCACCACAACGCCTACGACAGCGACATGTTCCTGCGTATTGCTCCGGAGACCTTCCTGAAGGAATGTCTGATTGGAGGGTTTGATCGTGTGTTTGAACTGGGCCGTGTATTCCGTAACGAAGGACTCGACCCCAGCCACCTCCAGGACTTCACGATGGTGGAGCACTATGCATCCTACTGGGACTATGTGAAGAATATGGATTTCACGGAGAAGATGCTCCCGACATTGCTCCAGGATCTGCTCGGCACGACGAAAGTGAAGATCCCCGATCGTGATGGAAACCTGATTGAAGTCGATTTCAAACCCGGCTGGCCGAGACTCAGTATCCGCGATGCCATCCTCCAGTCCTGCGGCATTGATTTTGAAACATGTGATTCGGCTTCAGCCCTGAGGGAAGCCATTAAATCGAAAGGAATCAAGCTTGAGGTGAATATGGAAGCCCTTGGCCGCGGCAACCTGATTGATCAGCTCTACAAGAAAGTCAGCCGGCCCTCGCTCATTCAGCCGACTTTCATTATGAAGCATCCGCTGGATCTCTCCCCGCTTGCGCGCAGGAACGATGAAAACCCGAACATCACTGACCGCTTCCAGCTAGTCGTGGGCGGATGGGAAATTGTGAATGCATATAGTGAACTTGTGGATCCCGTGGATCAGGCGCAACGCTTTGAAGAACAGGCAAAGGCAAATGCAGGGGGCGACTCCGATGCGCACCGCAAAGATGATGACTACGTGACCGCTCTTGAATACGGATGCCCTCCGTGTTCCGGCTTTGGCATGGGCATTGATCGTATTGTGGCTCTCCTCACACAGCAGACAAACCTGCGCGATGTGGTGCTCTTCCCGCTCATGAAAGCGGATCATCACACGGCGGACGTGAAGCCGGCTGCAACGCACACTGCACCTGCTCCCGCCCTCTCCACATCTTCCACACATCTGTTGCAGCACGCGGAGTACGGACATCTGCTGGAGCCTGCACATGGCTTGATTGAAGCCCATACCGATGCGACGAAAGCGCACCTGATTGCAACCGGTGCCGCCATGGAAGCGCTCGCCAAAAAGTTTGGCGGAGACCCGCAAACCTGGAAGGTAGCAGGCATGCTGCATGACCTCGATTGGGATCAGCTGGAGAAAGATTACGAGCGTCACTGTGGTGATACATTGGAACACCTGCTCTCGACCATCAGTGCCCCTTCTGAGCTTCTGGCAGACATCCGCGCGCACTATGCCGATAAGTATGGCGAAGAGTATCCGCTCGATACCATGCTCCGGAAATGTTTGTACTGTGTAGATGAACTGACCGGATTCATTATTGCCGTCACGAAGGTCCGCCCCAGCAAGAAGATTGCCGATGTGGAAGTGAGCAGTATTAAAAAGAAGCTGAAAGACAAGGCATTTGCAGCGCAGGTGAGCCGCGAACAGATCAGCAGTTGTGAAACACTGATCCCCATGCCTCTTGATGAGTGTATTGCCATCACTCTCGAGGCTATGAAAGGAGTGGCAACGGAGATCGGACTCTAATTTTTCTTCTTCATTGTCCTTCATGAGAGATATTTTTTCTCGGCGGCACAATTGGCAGCTGTATCAATTGCTGTGTCGTGCTTTGAAGAAGGGAATCGGACCGAATCTGTTTTACAGTCTTCGCCGTTTTTTTTCGCATTCAGAGAAACAGATAAGGGACACCCTGCAGGGGCCGTCGATTCTTATTATTGATCAGGGCATCCCGCGTTTTGACCATAATTCCGGAGACAGACGGATCAGTGAAATTATGACCGTTCTCCAGAAAATGGGCTACAGAGTGTCTTTCTATCCGTTTGACAGGATCAAGCGGCCAGATTACGAAGCGCACTTCCGGCAGCAGGGCATTGCTCTCATCCAGACATCTCTTCAGAAGCATCTTCGCGACAGAGGATATACCTACGATACGGTGATGATCTGCCGTGTGACAATCGGACAGCACTGCCTGGAACAGGTGAAGCACTATGCACCGCAGGCAACCATTATTTTCGATACCGTGGATCTGCATCACATACGCATGAAGCGTATGGCTACCATTATGCAGACGGACTATGCCAGGAATGAGGCTGCACAGAATCAGAAAATGGAATACAAACTCATGCAGAGCACCGATTGCACTTTTGTAGTAAGCACCGTCGAGCGTGATTCCATACGGTCCGTCCTGCCTCAGGTGCCGGTGTTTGTCGTTTCCAATATTATGGATATCCGGAAGAAGACCGCCTGGACCGAACGCCGCCAGCGGTTACTCTTCGTGGGGAATTTTTACCACAGCCCGAATATGGATGGTCTGCAGTGGTTCCTACAGGAAATTTTTCCTCTCGTGCGCATATCCCTTCCCTCCGTGGAGTTGGATGTGGTGGGCGACTATCCTCCGGATGCTGCCGCTTCCATGCAGGCGGATGGTGTGGTGGTGCATGGACATCAGCCCTCCATAGAGCCATTTTTTGAAACTGCACGCGTGTCCATCGCACCAGTGCGCTTTGGGGCCGGTGTAAAAGGTAAGCTCCATATGAGCATGAGTGAAGGGGTGCCCTTCGTGACGACCTCCATTGGAGCCGAAGGCATGTTTTTGACACACGGTACAGATGCGATGATTGCTGATACACCTGCAGATTTTGCAAAAGGAATTCAGACGCTGTGGAATAACCGCGCGTTGTGGGAAAATATGGCAACTGCATCGCAGCAGACCCTGATGGCCCACTTTTCTCCTCAGGTAGCAGAAGAAGAACTGCGCTCTGCATTTGCGTACATCGAATCGCACAGGAAAAGCTCTGCTATGCTCGCCGTATGACACAGCCGTCCATCAGTCTGATTATCTGCACCCATCGTCCCACCAATACGTTTCGACGGATGCTCGAGAGTCTGGACCGGCTGGAACACAGGGAGCGCTGCCAGATTGTGATGGTGGAGAATGCCTGCACGCCAAAAGACAGCACCATGATCGATGCATGTCTGTCGACGCGACCGTTCATCCGTCTCGTTCATGAACCGGTGCGCGGCCTGTCCATTGCACGCAATAGGGGCATCCGGGAATCCACCGCACCGATTGTGGCTTTTATGGATGATGACGCCGAACTCTCGCCAGACTGGATTGAGGCGATGCTCGGTGCTTTTACGGATCATGAAAAGACGGGAGCTGCGGGCGGGAAAATCGTGCTGGAACATCTCTCTCCACCTCCGGCATGGATCACGCCGCTGCATTGCCTCTTTATGGGTGCGTTTGATTGTGGCAATCAGGTACAAACCCTCTCGTACCCGCATTATCCCCGCGGACTGAACATGGCTTTTTCGCGCGAGGCGCTTGAACGCATTGGCGGGTTTTCGCCGCATCTCGGGAAAATCGGGCAGAGCCTCATGTGCTTTGAGGAAATTGATATCTGCTACCGGCTGGCGGAACAAGGCTGGACGATTCTCTATGTACCCGACGCTCTGGCTACACATCTCATTGAACCCTTCCGGTACGAGCCGTCGTGGTACACCCGGCGGTCCTACGCACAGGGGAAGTCAGTGCGGATTTTTGAACGACTCCGTGGCAAGACAGGAAGACCGCTGACAGAAGTTATTCGATCGGCAATCCATGGCAATGCTCTCGACCGCTCCCAATCACTCGGGTACCTGATCGGATCGATTGTACCGCTCTGAGAAAAGGTTTCCGCAACGCAGTAATTGTGGGTATTCTGTCTCTCCTATGTACCGCTTCTGGAACACCATCATCGAGCCGGCATTGCAGACGATCCATCCGCGCGTGATGGTGGAAATTGGTGTGGGGGAAGGGCTCCAGACGAAACTGGCACTGGAGTACTGCAAAAAGACGGGCGCCACGCTGCATGGTATTGATCCCATGCCGCATATTCCCGTAAGCGAATGGCTTGCGGCCTACGCGCCGTATTTTGTGTTTCATCAGGAGATGAGCCTGAATGTGCTGGGTGATATTGAAAACGTCGATGCAGTGCTGATTGATGGCGACCATAACTGGTACACCGTGTATCACGAGCTGCTGCTTCTGGAAAAACGTGCGATTGTAAGCGGCACATTCCCGCTCATCTTCCTGCACGATACCAGCTGGCCGTACGGACGGCGTGATTTGTATTACACCCCGGATACGATTCCGGCAGCCTTCAAAAAGGCACACGCCAAAAAGGGGCTCAGCCCTTTCCAGAAACAGTTACTGGAAGAAGATGGCATCAATGCCCATCTGGATAATGCGATTGAGGAAAACGATCTACAGAACGGCGTCCTGACAGCCATTGAGGATTTTCTGGCACAGAGCCGGCTCTCGCTGCGATTCATTCAGGTACCGGGATTGCATGGTCTGGGGATTATTGCGTCCCAGGAGATGGTGGATGCGTATCCGGATTTATCCGCTTTCCTGCATGGAATGAATAACAGCCCTGCCATGCAGGCACATCTGGATACCATGGAAAAAGAGCGTGTCCAATTCCTGATGCGGTTGAATCAGGAAAAAGGAAATGCGGAAGTCATCCGCTCCCTCAATAATGCGCTCGACGAAACCGAAGAGGAAAGACAGACACTCCTGGAAGAACTAAACTTCTTGAAGGAAGAACAAGGAACGCTTCGCGACACCCTCAAAAAAACTCAGGACGAAAAGGAGCGCATGGCGCACTATCTGACAGTCATCACCCAGGAAGCCAATGAGAAGAAAGAGGAGCTCAACCATCTCCAGGAAGAAAAGGAAAAGCTGAGCGTGGAACTGGAGACTCTGAACAACAAGTACCGTCTGCTGGAACAAAAGAAGGTGCGTGATGTGGTGCAGCATGCTATCAAACCTGCGCCGGTTCTACCGCCAAAACCCGAGACGACTCCTCCTACATTGCGCCTCATATTTTCTGCACTCAAGCGCGCATGGG
>CAYRQG010000050.1:0-8036 GCA_964426345.1 uncultured Candidatus Peribacteria bacterium | reverse complement strand
ATATCAGCCGAACGGCTGTCCCGGATGCGGCCAGGTGGTGTGTCCTGCAGAGACAGTGACTACGACTACCACCACAACAACCAATGCCAACACAGCTGTGTCCTGTCCTCAATTGAACTGTCCGACACCAACGCCTCAGGCAGGTTGTTCGTACGTGTTTGATACCGATTCCAACGGCTGTCCGAAGTGTGGCAGCATGCTGTGTGCCAAACCGGCAGCTCCTGCGGAGCAGCAGATTGCTCACCCATCTGCCAACATGCCGGCATCCAATCCTTTGGAATTTACTCTGGAGAGCCCTGCAGGACAGATTGGAAACGGCGCCGTAGTGATGATGCACTTCAGCGTGAAGAATAACGGGGACCAGGCTTTATCCGATGTCCTCTTTTCCCTCACGATGCCTGAAGGATACAAGCTGCCCGTGGGAACGGTACCTGCCAACTGTACCGGCAATAATAACGCCCTCAGTTGCAGTGATATTCTTCTCAGTCCGCACCAGACAAAAGAATTCCTCTTCCCGTTTGTCGCAACATCCGATGCAGCCTGCGGCTTTCAGCAGACTCGTGCGATTGGCACAGGAAAATTGCAGGACGGCGGCGCGCTCTCGTACATTTATAAGAATCTTCTGGGACAAGTGCAATCAACTGTAAGCCTCCCGCAAACGTATTCCAATTTTGCCGGATGGACCTTCCAGTGTGATACCACCTCCACGCCGGCTTCAAGCGCAGCATCGTCTGCATTCTCTGTGACCACAAATCCTCAGCCGTCTTCTGCATCATCCACTTCCGCTCTTCCTCCAGCGTCATCCTCATCCACAGCATCTGTTGCGGCGGGAATGCCGTTGAGCGTGACACTCAGCGGACCGACCGGTTTGCAGAAAAATACAACGGCTACCTACACACTGGTCCTGAAAAACACGACAGCATCCACTACGCTCAGCGGTCTTTCCTTCACATTCCCTTTCCCGACAGGGGTTACAAGTAATGCGGTGAGCACCATGAGCAACTGCGTGATTACCGCTGCATCCATGTCCTGTTCGGGTCTGGTCATTCAGCCGCAGCTCTCCATGACACTCTCTCTGCCGGTGCAGACTTTAAACACGCTGCCCTGCGCAGATATTCCGTTCAGAGCGACAGCAAATGTATCGGGACTGGCCATTCAATCAAATACGATCACGGTAAAAGGATGCAGCGGCGGTACCACGCAGCAGCCGCTGACGATGATCACATCCATTACATCAACAAACGGATATCTGCCGAAGAACACCACGCCCGTCATGCTGACGACCATTGCAGCATTCGATGAACCGTTCACCGATGGAACGCTGCGCATCGATCTGCCTGCAGGCGTTGTTCCGCAGACTGTTACCAATTCACTGAACGTTGGAACCTGTACCACAACAGCTACTGCTTTGATTTGTACCGGCATGAGCCGCGATGCAAATAAAGGCGCGGGATATCAGTTGCCTATTTATATTTCAGACGGCGTCACCTGTGGTGCCAATACGTACACGGCAACTCTGACCTACAAAGATCAAAACGGCATCCAAAAGCAGCTTGTGAAAAATCAGGGCATGCAACTCTGTTCTGCTGCCACACAACCCACCGGCCCACTCAATCAGTTTACCATCACAACCGGTGCAGGTGTCTGTGCGTCTGCCGATTGCCGCACGATCAACATTCCGGTGACTCTCTCTAACAAAGCACCCATTACCGCTACCACCGTGCTGATTGCCGCCACGCTCGACAGAAGCTGGCGGAGCGGCACGCTGCATGGAGCTGCCTGTCAGAATGTGGATACACCCACCGATCGTATGATCGATTGCCCCGGAGGTCCGTATCTCACTATTCCGGCTAAAACAAGCGCGACCTACACATTGCAGCTGACCACAGATGCAGCCTGTCCGATCGCAAGCCCGCGTACCGCTGTACTTCTGCAATCCGCTCCGGCGAGTATCTACGAAGAGGATTATTCGGATAACTCCGTCTACGCAACAATCCCGGCAGCGTGTTCACAGGGACAGGGATCCTCCGCATCTTCAGTATCCCCGGTATCTTCCGCGCCTTCCGTCTCTTCATCTGCCGCATCATCTGCGTACTCAATCATTACAGACAACTTCCCCTCTTCCGCATCGAGCCAATCAAGCGCAGGGGGAACGCGTCCGATTGCCGATATCAGTATTGCGGTAACAGGAACACTGAATGCCACCGCTGGGACATCGGTCATTTACACAATGACTCTGCGCAATACAGGAACCGCTGCAGCAGCACCGCATGTGCTGAATGAAATTGCGCAGGGACTCGTATTCAGTCCGGTTATTTCCGATTCACGCTGTACACTGGCAACTGATTTCAACCCTCCGCGTTTTTCCTGCGACTTCAATCCCCTTGAACCGGGTCAGATGATTGCGGTGCGTATCGGATTCCTGCTGCCTTCCGGCATATCCTGCCCCTCGAAGGTGACGCAAATCATGACAGCATTCACATCGGATGATGAACTGAGTTTCGAAAACAATGTCACGCGCATCAGCAGCGATATTTCCTGTGCAGCAAGTGCGAGCTCTGTTCCGTATAAGACTCCTGTCTGCGGAAACGGAAAGGTGGAAGCATTTGAAATCTGTGACGACGGAAACAAGATAGAAACCGACTCCTGCAAGAACAACTGTACGATCAACTGGAACCCCCAAACCTGCGGCAATGGCAAAATAGAGGGAACCGAACAGTGTGACGACGGCAATCAGAATGATGCCGATGCCTGCAGCACCAAGTGCACGATTCTCGACTACACACCTCCTCCTGTCACCCTGGAGAACGTGACGGTACGCACAGAAAGAAACACCTGGGGTGGCGGAACACTCTACGTTTCCGGCGATATTGTTGGCGGAATACGCCATCCACTCACACAACGTGTTATTCTGACTTTTGCAGATACCAATGGTGCCACAGGCGGCGCTGCGGACAGTGCAGATAGCTTCTCGCTGAGTACCACTATCAATTATCGCAAAACCTATATTCCTGTTGTGCAGGTCACCGAACGCGTGAGCATCTATAAAACAGTGGTGATTGGCCAGAAAACGCTGGACCCGGTCAGACTGGAACCTCCGACTCCGGTCTTCTCCACAAAAGAACGCTACGGCATGTTCGTCATCAATCAGGCAATAAACGGCAACTTTAAAATTGCCGACCCTGCAAAACCGGGCTCCTATCTGACGGGATGGAAAGCCGCCGATCTCCTTTGCAACATGTCTGCGTGGGACGCAAATCTCAGTCCGGAAGGAAGCACTGTCTGGCATTCTACTATCAGTAACCCGCATCGTTTCACCTTCCCGCTGTATAACATGCGGAATGAACTACTGGCGCAGACCGAGAATGATCTCTGGAGTCTGCAGCGCGGTGCTTTGGGCGCACTCATCACCAATGCAATTGGTATCGATATCTACGGGAAAGCATGGACAGGATCCGATGGCACCGGAAAAGTCGGAACAGAAAACTGTAGCGGATGGAGCACATCGAACCCTCCAGCCAGAGGATCGGTGGGAACGGTGAACGGATTTGGTGGCCAATGGTATCAGTCTGCTGTCCAGAACTGTTCGGAGTACGCATACCTCTACTGTGTGAACGATATCACGCAGTAAAATTATGATCCGAGCACGAAGCGACTCCCCCTGGGAAGCAGCATCCCGTCCCTCTCCAGCTTCACCAGAAGCCCCTCGAGCCACACACGGTGTTCCTCTCCCCAATCGGTGCAGATCTCTGCGCCGATTTCGTGGAAGGTAAGGCCTGCCGGATGCTCGCGCAATGCATCGACAATCCGTCCACGGAAAATACGGTTCGGAATATATTTGGCGCCCATTGTACGACCGGGCTCTTTTGAGTTTTCAGCTTTCAGCTTTCGGCTTTCAGGAAAGTTTTTCGGCATGGCTTTCATGATTCCTTTTTCCGTGAGCGGACAGATGTCCCATTTGGGATTCGATTTTGTCTGCACCATTGATCCAAAATCCATGAGAGCGGCATGCCAGTCGGCGGCAGGTTTCAGGTGATAGGTTTTAGCTTTTAAGACTGCAACAGAAAGAATCTCTGCTGCAATCTTGAGTAGCTCTCTATCGCTCATCTCCCACTCCCCTTCTGCGTTTTCCGCCCCCACAAACGTGCGGTGCAGAATGCGGCGGATGTTGGTATCAATGCACGGAGTTGGAATATTGAATGCAAAATTCCGGATAGCTGCTGCGGTGTAGGGACCGATTCCTTTTATACTCAGCAGCTGATCCATCTCTGTGGGAAATACACCCTGATGTTCCCCCACTACAATCTTTGCCGCATCGCGCAGACGCAGCGCGCGGGAGTTATAGCCCATTCCCTTCCATGCCTGGATCACCTCAGCATTGGTGGCATTCGCAAGATCGGCAATTGCGGGAAACTGTTCCAGAAAACGTTTGAAGATAATGATCACGCGCGGCACCTGTGTTTGCTGTAGCATGATTTCAGATACGAGCACCATGTAGGCACGCTGGGTAGTGTCGGCAATCTGCAGGTCGCGCCACGGGAGCGTGCGCTTGTGACGCGCATACCACGCCCAGATTTCATCCACGAATGCCGCGATGCGCTCTTCTCTGTTCATGGAAGCATCCTAGCAAGAGAGCAAAAAATGCACAGGGTGCAATGCCTCTTTTCCGAACGATATAGTGTCCATTCCCTATTGCGATTACACTTCTGCTACCAAGAACTCTTTCCTCTTTCTTCCATGCGCAAGAAAAAAGTGAAAACGCCTCCTGTTCGCCAATCTTTTTTATGGATGGCGGCACTCGTGGCACTCAGTGCCAACATGGCGATTGGTGCGTCTTTCAAAGCACAAGTGACTCTTCCTGTTCTTACGGACCTCAAAGTGGTAGATGATGGCGACAGTGAATTTGCCGCAAACGGCGGACTCAGCATCAATCACAACAGAGCGTATAAAGGAGATTTTACCTACATTGTCGATACATCGAATGCAGGAACACGGAAGGCAACGTGGCAATTCAACAACGTGCCACCAGGTACCTACAACGTCTTTGCAACATGGGTGGCGTACGGCACAAATAATGCGTCGACCATCTATGCCCCTGTCTCTGTGCAAAACGGCGTCAGCACACCGCTCAATCAGTTAACGGCCAATCAACAGCTTACTCCAGCTGATGGCACCTTTGACGGCGTGGCCTGGAAGAAAATCGGCACGATTGTCGTGAGTGGCAATACCGTTATTCTTTCCACATCTGCAGTGAATGCATTTACTGTGTTGGATGGCATGGCATTGCAAAGAGCAAGCGTCACATCCGGCGCATCGAGCGCAGCCACAGGTGGTGGTGTTGGCGTCTCTGGCGATCCTTTCCAGGACGGACCTGCCAGCCTTCCAAGCGGCGGCGGTATTGCGGGAACAGGCCCTGTGGCCACAAACACTATTTCCCCCTACTGCGGCGACGGGATTTTGCAGACACAGAACAGCGAACAGTGTGATGACGGCAATAAGAAAAGCGGCGACAATTGCTCCCCTACCTGCAGGACAGAATTCTGTGGCGATGCCGTCGTCACTGCGCTGCGTGGTGAAGAATGTGACAGCACTGCAGCCAATTGCAGCAATTGTAAGTGGCTCTACTGCGGTGATGGCATTCTTTCAAATGCACTCGGTGAAGAATGTGATGACAGCAATGTGCGCAGAGGAGATGGGTGTTCCGATACGTGCCGGAGGGAAACAGTAACACCAATCTCAAGCGCAGCGTTGTCGTCCTCTCTTGGTGCACCTTCCTCCTCATCTTCATCTTCATCTTCTTCCTCCTCCTCTTCCATTTCATCTTCCAGGCCATCCTCGTCTTCCTCGTTATCGTCTTCCTCGTCATCTTCTTCTTCGTCATCTTCGCGCAGTAGCAGCAGTAGGCCCCCCGTCTCCTCCATTCCTCCTGCCTCTTCCTCTGTTGCTGCCGTGGCACCAATGACTATTACCGATAAAGATATTGGAGCGAAAGAACTTGTTCTTCCAAACCAGAAAGCAGTTCTCCTGAAACGCTTTGAGGTACGCATGAGCCCTTCCATGAGTGCACAAATAACCCTGATGCAGTTCAAGACAGAGAATGGGGGACTCACAAGCAATGCCCATAACTATGTGATGACCATGGATACCAACGGCGATGGCATCATGGACAGCCTGTTCAATCAAAAAGAGACAGCCGACGGCCCGACTATCATCAGCTTTACCAATAACTACACGTTCCTTCCCGGGAAAACGTACACATTTGAACTCCGCGCCGACATTATTCCCTCTGCGCAGAATATCTCGCTTGGCTTTTCTTTCATGAAAGAAATTTCGTATCCGGTCACTGTTCTCAGTACGCTGTCCGGGCAACCGATCAGCAGCCAGGTGGTTATCAATACACTGCCTGCAAAAGTCATAACAGTGACACAACAGGGCTCCCTGTTTATACAGCCGTCTGCAACTCCTGTCCGCAAAAGACAAATGATAGCAGGCAGTTTATCCGATGAATTAATGCGCCTGCAGATGCGCACAGAGCGTGAAGCAGTAGGACTTTCAACACTCCGCTTCACCGTAAAAGGCGATGGTGCTGCGTCTGTGGATCATCTGCAGCTCTTCCTTGTTGGCAATACCACACCGCTCGGCTACGCGCAGAAAATAAAATGCCCCGCAGGATCAACACCCGATACCTTTTGTATTGTCCTCAGTAATCCGCTCATTCTTCCCAAAGGCGCCACAACGGAACTGAGTGTCAGAGCACAAATCAAATCCGCTGCGCAGGGCGTGACCGCCGGACAGGAACTTGCCATCTCCTTACTTGGCACCGGATCAAAATCAGTAGCAGAAGGCCGCGGCCAAACAACGCAGAACACCCTGGACATAAATAATGGTGATACAAACGATACCGGAGAAGTCTTTATTGGTCGCGATGATGTTGGAGAGAATCACGATATCGATAGCCTGGCACATACGATTGTGGTCCAGAAAATTGTGACGATTGTCGACGCAGGCGTTGCCGCAAACGGCAGCCCTGTCCCAGCAGGTATAGCGGCTATTGGCCAGTTCCGCTTTGGTTCCTCTGCATACTTTGGAACATCGGGCCCGCGTCTTACAGATCTTGTCTTTACTGTAAATGCCCGCAATGTGGATTTTAATCCAGATGGTTTCAAGATTTATAACAGAGCAGATAATCCGGTAAAGAAAACTCCCTGCACACTGGTTACCAACAGTTCCACTCCAGAGCTCTTCTACGTTGCCTGCTACGACATTGCGCATGATGGTGTCAGCACGGAAATCAGGCCGGGCAATACAAACGTGTATGTCCTGGAAGCAGATATCACCAATCCCTCCACCGCTCTCTTCCAGAATTCATCTCTCCAGGTTTCGCTGGACTCCTTTAATAATGCCAGCGTGAATGGCCTGCCCGATAGCACTGCCTCTTCCCTCAGTCACCTGCGCTGGATTGATACGTCCCAAGGTGCTGCGAGTGCAAAAGTGTTCTGGTGGATGGATTTGAATGAATCTATCATTAAAAGCACGAAATTCGGCGGATAAGAAGTTGCTTTTGTCTTTTTATGAAACCCCACCCACCTGAAAAACCGGGAGGGGTTTTTGGTAAAAGGTACTGTCAGACAGAAGAAACACCGGCGGCGCTACGAATCACTGTTGACCCGGAATCCGCTATTCCCTACACTACCCCAGCTTTCAAGGGACTATTCCCTGAAAACTGGATCTCTATTTCTCTTTTTCTTCCCCTTATTTATGGCTGAAGCTAAGAAATTCAACCGCAATAAGACGCACGTCAACGTGGGAACCATCGGTCACGTCGACCATGGAAAGACCACACTGACAGCTGCGCTCTCTATGAACTTCTCTCCCGAAGGGGAAAAGAAGGATTACTCGATGATCGACAACGCTCCCGAAGAACGCGAGCGCGGTATCACGATCAACACGGCTCACGTCGAGTACGAGTCCGCTACACGTCACTACGCACACGTGGACTGTCCTGGACACGCCGACTACGTCAAGAACATGATCAC
>CAYRQG010000049.1:238-8169 GCA_964426345.1 uncultured Candidatus Peribacteria bacterium | reverse complement strand
TGAACAGCTGTTGTGTACCACTGGCCTGCCGGAACGTCGACAAAGGAACCAGCGTCACCCGTAGCGTCCAGGCCGAAGGCGCGAACGATCAGGGCTGCAGCCTCAGCGCGGGTAATGTTTGCGCTTGGGCGTGCGTAACATGGGTGGGTGCCGTAACAGTTGTTGTCACCCTTGACCCAACCTTCCTTACCGGCCTCTTCCATGTAGCCGTAGTACCATGCACCTGCCTTGACATCGTCAAAGCTGGCGACAGCAGGAGGGGTGGAGAGAATACCACCATTGAGCTCGACAACGAGCTTTGTGAACTCCGCACGGTTAGCGTTGTCGCTACCGCGGAAGCGATTCTGTGAAGCGTCGAGGTATCCTGCATCCGTAAATGCATTGACCGCGTCTTCAAACCAGACTCCCGTCGGAACGTCGCTATACGCTGCGAACACGCTACCCACCTGGGTGAGCGAGATTGCAACAGCAGACACTCCGGCGAACAATTTCTTCATACGAGAAATGTCCATAAGAGATGAGAGAAGTTTGTAGAAATAAAAACAAAGTAGGGGAACCGGTCCGGGAATCACATGTTCGATTCGCATCTGTGTTGAGAGGAGCTAGGAACGAAAAAAATCCGTGTGCTCGCCTCCTTAAAAATAAAGAGAGGGACACCACTGATGCAAAGTGCGCAACGAGTGCGCAGGAGATAGATCCGAACGGGGAACACGATCCTTCTTGATGACCCTATATATAAGGAAGTCATTCAAGTGTCTCCCGAGGGAGGCAATGAAGGGAAGAATGTGAGAATGTCGACCTGACTTCTGTAACGAAGAAAGGCGAGGTGCCGATGTGTGAAGGATCCGTGCACAGATCCCTACCCAAAAAATGGGGAGTGGACCGTCGGAGATACTACCGAGAAGGGGTCTATTGGCACAAGCCACAGACAACTTCCGTGCATCCCTTTAAACGCATAGAAGTGGGTGCTGTTACAAAGAACTCTGTTTTTTCTTTGGCAATTTACGCATGCAAAATACATCAAATCGCCAATTGAGTTTGATATTCTCCAGTGAAAGTGGTGATTTAAAATGTCGCATTTGTGTGAAATTCAATGTTGAAAATTTTTGTTCTTGTGGTGGGAAATGGCATTTTTTTCAAATTTCCGTATACCAAACTTTGCTTTACGTAAGTTTTCTTGTCATTTCTTTGTGCAAAAACTGTGAAATGGTTAGATTTGCCGTATAGATCACCTTTGTAACTTCTTACTTCATCCCCTATTTCTCGGTGCTTTATGATATTTTTAATGATTCTTGATAGTTTGAAATCGTTATAAGCTGATTTGAGCAAGTGTAACAAAAATAAATCCCCTGTTGTCATTGCACGTAAAATGTACAGTTTTCCATACAAATCATTTTGGCAGTGTTTCAAAATCCCCTCTTTTTGCCCATAAATGTACAGAATACATAACTTTGCAGTCACTATTCCCATACAAACAGGCTAAAAAGCCCATACAAGCGCGGGGATATCCACAGAGCATGTGGATAACGGAAAATTCAGGAAAACGTTTCTGAGGGGCATTTCCTGAAGATTTTTTTTCATGAATCAAAGGACCAATCGCATCATGCGGTTGGTCCTTGAGTGTGCGCCTTACGTCCCTGTAAGGTTCGGATGTATCCGACAATAATTTTTTGACCCTACGTTCTCAGTCCTTAGGGCTTTCCGCCCTTTGGAAACCTTGATGAGTTGGTCAGAGTGGCATCGTCAGGGCCGGTGCCTTCAGCGCGTTGGTTCTCGCGCTGAATAGCGTCGTAGACCTCCTGCCTATGGACAGGAATCTCCGTGGGGGCGTTAATACCCAGGCGAACTTTATCGCCGCGGATATCTACCACCGTGATGACAATATTGTCACCAATGATGATGCTCTCGTCGCGTTGTCGGGAAAGCACTAACATGACTGAATCCCTCCAGAAAAACAGGCAACAAACAAGGAACGAAAAGGCGCGGGCACCTTCCCCTTACCGTGCACACGGCAAAGGACACCGATGCTAGTGCGGATCAGAAAAGATGACAAGGGAATTTAACAAATTCTTCCACTTAGAAAACCTCATTTACAGGCGCTTTACGCCTTTGTAACCACCTGCCCCTCCGGTCCATCCTTCACGGTGTATCCCCGCGCTGCAATGGCATCCCGGAGGCGATCCGACTCACTGAAATTTTTCTCGGCGCGTGCGACCTTTCTAGAGTCCAAAAGTGCCTGCACTTCTGCAGGAATTTCTTCTGTGTTTTCCGATGCATCGAAGCAGCCGAATGTGTGCCGGATGAAGGTGATAATCATATGCAAATCTGCGAGTGTATCTGCACACAATTTTCCTGCATTTCTCTCCCACGAAATCAGTTCAAAAATTGCAGCGAGTGCTGCGGGAGTATTCAGGTCTGCGTTCATTGCATCACGAAAATCGCCATACAATTTCGGCAACATTTCCTGTTCATTTTCATGATGTTCACACACATCGGTCCCGTCGGAAACATTGGTCACATTGGCATCAATTTTCTTCATCACTTCATCCATCCAATTTGTGATTTTCAAGCGTGCTTTTTTACTGTCATCCATTCCCTTCCAGGTGAACTTCAGACGCGTGCGGTAATGGACCGAGAGAAGATAGTACCGCAGGTCCATGGGATCGTATCCTTCGGCTAATATGTTTGGAATACTTAACACGTTGCCAAGACTCTTTGACATCTTTTCCTCCCCCATATCGATGCGGCGTTTGTGCAGCCACATGCGAACGAAGGGTTTATGGGTCACGCATTCGCTCTGCGCAATCTCACACTCGTGATGCGGGAAGATATTGTCTTCACCACCCGTGTGAATATCGATTGTATCGCCCAAAAATTTTCTACTCATCGCACTACACTCAATGTGCCAACCCGGAAATCCATCGCCCCACGGTGACGGCCACTTGAGCAGGTGATGTGCGTTCTCCCCCACTGTTTTTTTCCAGAGTGCGAAGTCCGCGGGATGCTTCTTTTTTTCATCCACTTTCACGCGTGATCCGGCATCAATATTCTCGAGTGTGTTACCCGATAATTCTCCGTACTGCGGGAAGCTGGTCACATCAAAATACACACCGTCTTCCGTCTCGTACGCATGTCCGCTTTTGATGAGTGACTCGACCATCGCAATCATCTCCGGAATCGTTTCCGTGGCGCGCGGGCGGTGCTCGGGTTCCAGAATATTCAGCGTCTTTTCATCGTCCAAATAGAGCTCCGTGTAGTGACGTGCAATGGCGAGTGGATCGGTCTTCTCTTCACGCGCTTGCTTCTCGATTTTATCCTCACCGGTATCGGCATCGGCAACCAAGTGTCCCACATCCGTAATGTTCTTCACATGATGGACGGTGTAGCCACGCACCTCGAGCCAGCGACGCAATAAATCGGCCATTAGGAAGCTCGAATAGTTTCCGATGTGCGGGCGGCCGTAGACGGTGGGGCCGCAGGTGTACATGGAAACGTCCTTGCCGTTCTGGGGGACGAAATCTTCCTCGTGTTTGGTGAGGGAATTATAGAGGCGGAGAGTGGTGGGATTGGGCATGAGTGAAGAATACCCGAATAATGGGGATGGGAATAACGGAATAACGGAATAACGGGGATTGGTTATGGGTTATGCGTTATGGGTTATGAGTTATGGGTTATGAGTTATGGGTTATGCGTGACTTGAATGCGGATCAGTGTTTGTAAAAGAATCCCTCCCTGCGCATAAACGCACAGGGTGGGATCAAAGTGTCTGTTCAATTCGAAGAGAACTGAATGGACGATTGTTTTCGACCGACCTTCTTAGGCTGCTCACGAGACACAAAGGCCCGTCTTAGACGAAGTGCATCGCGGATTCGGAGCAATTCGTCGGTGGGAGCCCCCGCCTTGGCGAGAGTTCTTAGTGTGAGGCGCAAAGCCTCAATCCAAGGAGATCGAATCTTCATGGCACGTACTCCATTTAAATGTGCCTTATTCCGGATGCCCAGAAGCATCGTGCAACTGGACCGGAACTGCGGGAAGTATAGTTTTCTTTCTAAGATACTCCAGCAAAAAATCACTTATTTTAGCGGTTTCAGACCATTCATTTGACAGCCATGGGTGCAAGGATAGAATTCCCCCAATGCAACTCAATCATCTCTCCGCCGTCATGACATGCAAGGATACCTGCGATTGCGGGGGCCTTGATTGATGCGCGGAAAAAACTTTAAACCGCACTTCAAAAAGCCCCCTCCACAAGACGGGGCTTTTTTTTGAACTTAAAGATCTTTCACATCATCACTACACAATAACCGATCTGCACTCACCCACCATGCGATGGTTGGAACCATCGGTGAGAGCAGTTAATCAGAAAGCAGCAATGATGAAACGGAACAGGATTCGCTGCGGGCCGAATGGCCATCCCACCATCAAAACTGGTGGAACCATCATTCGGCGGTAATTTCTGAGGGCCGGAGCCAGGTGATCACATCGCCTGGCTCCACAGTTTGAATGCAGATCGGTTCCTGTTGATCATTAAAAACACCGTACAAGCAAAAACCGACCTGTTTTTTCTGGTGTGCTTGGAGCATACCGCGAAGGAAAAGCTGGAATGGAAGTCAGTTTCACATCATTTTTTGTAGAGGAACGAGATTATGTGCGAATCAGTCCGAGTTGCTGGAGATGGCTTTGTGATTGTGGATGAAGAACTGGAGGAATTGCAGCGCAGGCATGCGACTGGCGATTGGAGCGATGCAGAGCCTTCAACGCCTCCTGAAGTGACTGAGGAAAAAAAGGAATAAGAAACGAGGACGTGAACAGACTGACTTTTGCCAGAACCCTCTCTTTTGGGGGTTCTGGCATGTTATTTCAATCAAAAAGGCAGAAGCGCAGAAGCTTATATTTCCCCTTGGCACTGCCACAAAAAGGAATACTATCTGCCAAACTTTGAAAAAACTGTAGAAATCAGATCGGTCTTTGCTCCTTGGAATCACTGCTATCGCAGGAAATGACCTGTTTTTCAGAAGCGAACAGGAACACACATGGTAGTGTGTCTTAATGCTTCTAGGTGTTTTGGAAAGGTTTGCAGCATGTCAGTCTTACGTAATGGTGAGAAATCTGCCGTCCGTGCCAAGAATGTCAATTCGCGCAATGCGAAACGCAAGGAACGCTACAAGGAACTCGCAAAAGAAGCGAAAAAGAAGAGGTAGCGATTGCTGACACACCCCTCCAAATTTGCATCATCCTCTGATGCCGCCGCTTCCAAGGAATAGCCGCCAGGCTATTCCTTGGATTTTTACGAAAACAGATCGGTTCCTGTTCATTTACATCATCACTTGCAGATACTGACCTGTTTTTTGTGCCAGCGTAGGTGCTTTGGAAGGCATCTGGACACAAGAGTCGCAGGCAAGGCAACGAGGTTATCATGGTAACACTTGAAGAGTTCAAGGTAGGTTCTGGTCGCACCTCTTCGAAGGCAAATGCTTTCAAGATCGCATTTAAGAAAGCGCATGGCCGCTATCCGACTGCACAAGAGATTGACGACTTCTTCACCATCAAGGCACCAAAAATTCCACGAACAAAGAGTCATCACTACCAAGGAACGCGCAAACGCAATCGCAGCCATCGCTCGCGAAGCTACTAACCATCCACGATCACTCGGCCTTTTTCCTACGGAACAGTCATTTTTCGACTGTTCCGTAGAACTTCAAAAAACAGATCAGTTCCTGTTCATTCACAGCATCACCATACAAAGAGTGACCTGCTTTCAGGGTTTTAACGTCGCATTGTCCATCACGCGACACCGATTGAAACAGGATAGAAGGAGAAAATCATGGGTACTGGCAACGGTAGCGGCCGCAAGAAAAGGCGGAATCGCCGCAACGAAATCAGGAACGCAGCAAAAGAAACCGGACGACCTCGTTGTGTGGCCGTGCCGCGACATCTCCCTGTTTGCCCACGCGAACTAGTAACCAGGCCTCGTCGGGTCGCGTAGTTCCATTTTCTCCTCGGGGTGAAGAGATTATATCTTCACCCCACATTTTAAAGCAGATCACTCTTTGCACCAGCTTCCGAAAAGGTCGATATCCTGCTAGGCTTTCGCTTGATCCTTTCCCACACCCTCATGCTCTCCTACTCCGACATCGAAACCCTCCTCGCCGATCAAAAAAGTCTCCTCACACACGTGTCGAAGACATTCTCGAAAGACAAACTCCACATTCCGAGTATGGAAACAGTGCAGAGCGTATTTGAAATTTCGGATCGCCCGAACAAGGTGATTAATAATCTGATGAATCTGTATGGACACGGACGCCTGGCAAACACCGGTTACCTGAGCATTCTCCCAGTGGACCAGGGAATTGAGCATGCAGGAGGAGCAAGCTTTGCGAAGAACCCGGATTATTTTGACCCGGAAAACCTGGTGAAGCTGGCGATTGATGGCGGCTGCAACGCGTTTGCCTCCACGCTGGGTGGTATGGGAATCATTGCGAAGAAATATGCGGATAAAATTCCGTTCATTGTAAAAATCAACCATAACGAACTCCTCACATACCCAAATATCGCCAACCAGGTGATGTTTGCCGATGTACAGCAGGCGAAAGATATGGGCGCACTGGGCGTAGGTGCCACCATCTACTTTGGCTCACCAGAAAGCGGCCGCCAGATTGTGGAGGTCTCGAAGGCCTTCGCGGAGGCCCACAGGCTCGGTATGTTCACCGTGCTCTGGTGCTACCTCCGAAACTCCGCCTTCAAGAAAGACGGCGTGGACTATCACCTTGCAGCAGACCTGACCGGACAGGCCAACCATTTGGGTGTCACGATTGAAGCAGACATCATCAAACAGAAACTGCCGGAAACAAACGGCGGCTACACCATGCTCAATCAGGAAAGCAGCTACGGCAAAACCGATAAGCGCATTTATGAAAACCTCACGACCGATAACCCGATTGATCTGACACGCTACCAGGTGGCTAACTGCTACATGGGACGTATTGGACTGATTAACTCCGGTGGAGCCTCCGGCGAAAACGACCTGCAGCAGGCCGTCATGACCGCGGTCATCAACAAGCGCGCCGGTGGTGCTGGTTTGATTAGTGGTCGCAAAGCATTTCAGAAGCCGATGGATCAGGGAATTGAGATTCTGAATGCGATTCAGGATGTGTATTTGTGTAAGGATGTAACCGTCGCGTAATAGCTTTCAGCTTCTAGCTTTCGGCTTTCAGGAATTGCTAGTGCGCTGAATCCGAACCCCAACCCGAACCCCATGAAACTTCTTCAGATCCGCAGCCGCAACGCGTGTGAGTACATCATGCGGAAAGGTTCTGTGTGGAAAGGAAAAACGATGATGATTCGCTGGCTGCCGGGGCTTCCCAAAAAAGATCATGTGGTGCAGCCACAGGGTTTGTATGTTGGAACCTATGCGTCGGCCAAGCTGGATAAATCTGCAGTGAAGCGAAACAGAATGCGCAGACGCTGTCGCGAAGCATTTCGTCTGGCTGCGCAAAAACAGGACTTTCTGCCCACGGCGCAGTTGTTGGTCAGCCCAAGAATCGCTAGTCTGGACTCTCCGTTTGAACTGATCGAAACCGACGTTCAGACTTTCCTCTCCGCACTCCCATGGCCGAATCCAAAAAAAGTTCCCGACTCCTCGATTACGCAATAGCCTTTGTCTTGGTATTCGTGATCGGACAGTTCATTATGAACCAGTTCTTTCCACGTGCAGGTGCACCAGTTCTGAGTACGGTCATCTTGCAGCCGCAATCCTCCAGCGTCCGTCTGGGAGCTGCTGCCAATATCATTACTGTTAAAAATCAGAGTCAGCAGACTCTCACGATGCAGTCGCACTGTCCCGGACTGCCGTTCGATGTGTTTACAGTCTCTACCAGTGGCGTCAATGAATTGCTGACACCTGTGACCGCCAGCGGAACCGCCATCCCCTG
>CAYRQG010000049.1:0-223 GCA_964426345.1 uncultured Candidatus Peribacteria bacterium | reverse complement strand
TTGCCCGCAGATAGTCGCCTCGGTAGTGGATCGGCGCTGCAATCGGCCTCTGGAGGCGTTATTTCTGCACGCTTCAAGGTGGTTGAACCCAATAGCTTCATCAAACTGTTTCGCGCGGTCATCACGAAGCCATTTTTGAACTTCCTGATTCTGAGCGCTTCGATTATCCCGGGACACAATCTGGGACTCGCAATTATCATCCTCACGCTGCTTGTCAAACTTC
>CAYRQG010000048.1:259-8509 GCA_964426345.1 uncultured Candidatus Peribacteria bacterium | reverse complement strand
GGACGTGGCTACAGGAAAAAGTGGGAGAGTCCGGAAGGGGAGAATTAATCGATATTCAAGCGGTCGACCATGAAACAGAACATGATCGCCGTTTGCATGAAGCCATTCACTATCGCCGCATTGCTGAACTTGGTGCCAAAGAGCGTGATCACATCCGTAAGACCCTCAAAATCTCGCTCGATCGAGCGGTGTATACGGGTGGATTTCTGACCGAAGCACAGATTCCTCTGCGTGATTTTACGTCTCATGCTGATATTCTTTTCCGGTATGCGCCCTTGCTGCAACACGTTGATTTTGGAATGGAATTACGGCGGGCGGATTTTTATTCACTCGCTGCCTGTCCGCAATTGGAGCATCTTCGCGGGATCACATTTTCTAATTGTCAGCGGGCCCTGTCTGCTCCACAGAATGCCGGCTTGGATTCTCTTCGGATTCTCAGTGAGTCTGAGCATCTTTCTTCTTTGAAGAAATTCATGGTATGGCGATCCGAATTGTCTGCAGAAGGTGCCGCACTTTTGGCGACCACTCCTGCTTTCCAGGAACTGGAAAGCCTGCATTTGATTACAACCAACATTGGCGATGCTGGATTGCGTGCGTTAGGTGACACGCGTTTTGCCTGCTTGCAGACACTCAGCATTGAACGCGATTCCATTACGGCAAAGGGATTATCGGTATTGCGATCGGCACCCTTTATTCCGGATCTGCGTCGTTTGAACCTGAGTTATAATACGTTTGATCAGCCAGCGATCGATCAGCTTTGTGCGTTGCCCCTTCATTCTCTGGAGCATCTGCGTATTGATTGTCTGACTTGCACGCCCACTGGTTTACGGCAGATTTTGCAGTCTCCGTTGGCACAGCATCTCCAGGATCTTGTTCTGCTGAAGAAACCGGGTTGTCCCGATTTCTACGATATCCAGGATGTTTTGCCATCACATCTTCTTCCTCTTTTGGAACCTGCTGAGAACCGCATTCACTACACCGAGCCGGACTCCGTCCCCGAAAGCTCGCTCTCCACAACTTTTGATGCATCGAAACCGCCGGTTAGTGTAAACAGTCCTTCACCTTATCAATCTATCTTCCGTAAGCGCAAACGCTATACGCAAAAGCCACAAGAGTTTAAGGATGAAATTTTGCTCGAAGCTGATGATCCGTTTTTTGGGTCGTGATGATAGAAGCAGCAGGCGGCTTTCCGGGTCGCCTGCTTTTTCTGTACTATGCGGACTATGGCTACCAGCGAATCCACCGCACAGTTTCTTCTCGATCAAGTGTCCCATGCCGGTGCTGTCCGCATCCGCAAAATGTTTGGCGAGTACGCGCTCTACTGCAATGAGAAAGTGGTCGCGCTCATCTGCGATGACCGGTTTTTCATGAAGCCTACCGAAGCCGGAAAAGCATTCATCGGCGAGATTGAAGAGGCGCCGCCGTACCCAGGTTCACAACCATTTTATGTGATTGATGAAGGAAAGTGGGAGGATAGTGAGTGGATGGGGGAGTTAGTGAGAATCACCGAAGAAGCTTTGCCGACCCCGAAGAAAAAGCTTCTGAAAAAGGTGAAGAAGGCATGAATTGACCAAATTTATTAATAGTGTAATGATTCATATTGTCAGGACAACTGTTCTGGCTGTTCTTTGATAGCAACGGGTATGAGTTGGAGAATTTTACGGTTAGGGTTGATCACATTTACACAGGAGAGTTGCATGATGGCTGCTGCTACGTATTTAACGTATGAAGAATTGTCCACTCTCGGACGCATTGGTGATGATACGCTTTTTGCCAAAATCACCCGAAAACCGAATGGTGTGCTTGCGGTGCTTGGCTCTATCAGTGGTTTTACGAATGTGCCTCCAGGCGGCAGAATCGGATATGCGGAGGGCCGCGTATGGGCCGCCTCAAGCCTGCAGCATCGCGATCCTATTCGTGCATTTTTGGCTGGGATATGTCTGCCGCAGGGTGCAGTCCATCTTCATGATGATGTGGAGTATTGTCCGAACACCCACGAACGTTTTGTAGCCGGAATGTTTTCTGAGGAAGAAGGCGAACACGGCATGCGGATTATTGTAGGTGGCGATGCCATTGTGATTATTGAGCGGGGCGATCTTTCCCCGCCTTATCTTGAGTCGCTCGTCGTACGATCCCACAATGAAGATGAAAGGCGTGATTTGATTCCATGGATTCGCGAAGCCATGCTGACAAAATTGTATGTTCAGACACAAGGACAGAGAATGGACGCTGCCTATTACATGGCGAGATCTATCTGTATTGCCAGCGGCATTCGCTGGGATTCGAAGGCAATTTTTCTTGAAGGAAAGACCTTCAAAGATGGGGATGCTGTTTATGCTATCCATGCCTATCGCGATCTGGGTTCAGAGGCGAGAAAAGATCAATGCTGGATCCCGCATATCCGCGAGGTTCGTTCTGACTATGATGTGCATTTATCCATTGCAGAATCACTCGAGAGTGGCTTGCTGCGCAGGTGGGTGACTGCATTAAATGCATCACAGATCTGTAATGTGTGTTATGAAAACACCCTCTATAGAAAGGGGAACTACTATCACTGTTCTAACGAATGCTTCTAATTAAACTCATAACATTTGCTTCAAAGACCCCCCTGTTGCTCAATTTGCAGCGGGGGGATTTCTGCTGCCATTTCAAAATATCCGACTGTGTTCGGGTGTTTGGTTGACTATTTTGCTACCATCTAAGTGTTATTTCTTTCTTTTTCCTTCTATGCGCTACATCGATGGATACGTCCTGCCACTTCCTATTAAAAATATTCCCGCTTACAAAAAAATTGCGGCCGACGCCGGTAAAATCTGGATGAAACATGGAGCCCTCCAGTATATGGAATGTGCAGGTGATGATCTGGCTCCCGAACACTCGACATTACCGTTTATGAAAATGGCGAAAGCCAAAGATGACGAGACCGTTATTTTTTCTTTCGTTATCTACAAGTCCAGGGCACACCGTGACAGTGTGAATAAGAAGGTGATGAAAGAGATGGAAAAGACCTACAAAGAAGGCGATGAAAAGAATATGCCGTTTGATATGAAGCGCATTGCTGTCGGTGGATTTACTGCATTGGTTGATCTTGCGTAATTCTCTTCTGCGCCTGGATCAGGCAACAATCACTCCTGATGCTCATCCGATGCGATGAGCACAGGACGTGGTTTTTTCTTCATGGCATTTTTGGTCTTTTCCCAATAGGCCCGTACTTTTTTGGGAATGAGAAAACCGAGACCCAACAGTTCCAGGCCTACCAATACCAGCCAGGAGCCCGGTGTGAACGGCGTAACCAGGGCAAAGAGTCCCAGGAGAATGCAGATGACGCCGAGAATTTTGCGCAGAATGTGCCACATGTCTACAGCATAAGTTGATTTATGCTAAAAGTCCCACTCTTTCTTCCTTTTGTGGCTTTGTTTCCTTACAATTTCCACTCTTTCCTTCCCGATACATCATGCAGTCCAAGTCCCCCTGGTTCATCTTTTTGCTCGTTGCCATCGCTCAGTTCATGGTCGTGCTTGATGCCTCTATTACGAACGTCGCATTGCCGGCCATCCGCACAGCCCTCAACTTTGATGCTGCCACACTCCAGTGGGTGGTCACGTCGTATGCGCTCACCTTCGGAGGATTTTTGCTTTTGGGAGGACGTTTGGCAGATTTGTTCGGACACCGCAAAGTGCTCGTGATCGGGCTGGGGGGTTTCACGCTCGTCTCTCTGCTGATTGGATTTTCCACCTCTTCCACCATGCTGATTGTGCTGCGTGCAGTGCAGGGGATGACAGGCGCCCTGCTCTCGCCGGCTGCCATGTCGATTATTCTCATTACCTTCAAGGAAGGCCCGGAGCGCAATAAAGCATTCGGATACTGGACCACGATTGCTACGGTGGGTGCAGCGGCAGGATTGCTCTTGGGTGGAATTATCACGCAGTACCTGGGATGGAGGTGGAACTTCTTCGTAAACGTGCCTGTGGGTATTGTGACCTGTTTCCTCATTTCAAAGTATGTGCCCATGCACAAACAGGAAATGGCGCACTCGCATCTGGATGTTCCCGGAGCATTGCTTGTGACCATCGGTCTCACGCTCTTTGTGTATGTGATTAGCGAAGCTCCCGTCTGGGGCTGGCTGAGTCAGGCGACTCTTCTGACCGGTGGGTTGGCTATTGCTCTCTTAATCGGATTCATCTGGAATGAGTCCCGCAGCACGCATCCGCTCATGCCCCTTTCCATGTTCACCCGCAGAAACATTGTAGGAGCCAACCTGATGATGGCGCCGATTATGGCCGGAGCATTTGGCATGTTTTTCCTGATCTCCCTCTACATTCAGGCTTCCCTGAAATTTACACCGCTCATGACGGGCTTAAGCTTCCTGCCGTTCCCCATCATCATCGGTGTACTCTCGCCGCGTGTGGCGCCGTTTGTGGCACGCTTCGGATACAAAGTCTTCATTGTCGGTGGTCCGCTTCTTGTGGCGGCCAGCATGGCGTGGCTGATCCGTCTGCCGGTATCCGGAAACTACTACATCGATATTCTCCCCAATGTCATCCTCATGCCGATCGGTCTGGCCTTCACCTTCATGCCGATTATGGTGGCTGCCACGACCGGAGTTGCCGAAGATGAATCCGGACTCGCATCGGGGCTCATCAATACATCCCAGCAGATGGGAGGTGCTTTGGGTCTTGCCGTACTCAGTAGTATTGCCGCATCGGCCACAGCGTCCCACGCCTCACTCGGTGAATTGGAGTCGCTCGTGTTCGGCTACGATCGCGCGTTCTTCTGGGCGGTGATGTTAGTCCTTGCTGCTACACTGATGGGAGCTCTCATCATCAAAGAGAAGAAAGGAGGCACCATGAAGCCGGAGCAGATGGGGCATGGTATCTGATTACGCTTCTATTATTTTTTTGAGTGTTTCCAGATCTTTTCTGATGGTTTCTGCATCTGTATTGAATGCCTCATCCGTCACGCCCGGCTGCCGGTACAGTGTAAACATGCACTCACAGCCATCGCCATTCGGCATCACGCGCATGGGGTTATAAAACGTCTCTCCTGTCGGCAGCATGACATCATGATCCAGTACGCCAAAGGTGTTGGTAGGTGCAAAGGTGATGGTTACTTTTCCCATCGGAGATTCCGCAATCCAACTCTCACCCGACTTCTCGATTGTTCCGCCACTCAAACCGGATGCCCACTTTGGAAGATTTGCTCCGTTTGATGCATACCCATACACATCTGCAGCAGAGCGATTGATGGAAACGGAAATGTGGAGAGCGGGGAGTGTCATAGAATCAATGTTCCTCCGTATACTTTTTGAAGTTATCCAGAATCGACTGCCAGCCGGCGCGCTGCATTTCCGCAGGATTCTCGGACTCAGGATCAAATGTTTCGGTGACATGTGTGTGATCGCCATGACCATCGAATGTCACCCGCACTTTCCGGTTATCGCCCATGGTGTAGGCAATTTCTTTCTGTTCAATCACTGTTGTATATGTTCCGCCAAAATCAAATCCCATGCTGCCGTCTCTGGCTTCCATGCGGCTGCTGAATGTGCCGCCTTCGCGCAGGTCGTTTTCGGCGCGCGGCGTGTGCCAATCATCGGATGCTGCGTTCCATTGGGTGATGTGCTCGGGCTTGGTCCAATACGCCCAGACTTTGTCGATGGGGGCGTGGACGGTGGTTTCGATGGTGATGGGGGTTATTTCGGCCATGGGGAAGCGGTGAAAATGTAGAGCCGATTGTATCATCGATCTTTTGTCTCACTAGCAAAAGTAATAGATTTTTCCGATGAGCTTTGCTGATTGGGTACATATCTACATTCTGCCTCCGGAGATCGGCAAGCCCGCCCCATTATCATGTTCAATTCGTGTATAGTATTTTTGACAAAAAGCATAAAAGTTTTATAATTTCTATACTGCAGTTGGTTTGCTCCTCTTGGAGCAATAGATCCAATATTGCAGTGATCTTTTTTCATCACAGTGGAGACTCGAAAATGTTTAAGAATGGGTTGGTTATCATGTGCATGGTCTTCTTGTCTATCGAAGCTCAGGCGGAAGAATACGTTCCCACGGGGTTCGTAAATGATTTTGCGCATGTCCTGAAAAAGGAAGATATCGGACAGTTGGAAGTGAAGCTGGAGACCGTGAAGGGGCGTGGCGAAATTGTGTTTGTAATTGCAACTGTTCCATCTTTGGGTGGTCAATCCGTCGAAGAGTTTGCTTTGAATCTAGCACGACAATGGAAGATTGGTGATCCGGAAAAGAACAATGGAGTTCTTCTCTTGGTTGCCCCCACTGAGCGCAAAGTTCGCATCGAACTCGGAACGGGGATTGATGGTCGTATGAGTCGTGATTTTGCACAGCAATGTGTGAATGCAATGGCTCGCCGGTTTAAGGAGGGGAAGATGGATGTGGGTATTGTGGAGGGCGCTCATACTATTGCCGATGGGCATTGGGCGCAGGATCCTCCAATGCAAAACGGTAATATGCTCGTTGCGTTTTTCATTCTTGTGGTGTTAATCTCGTTCATTGCCGTTGGTATAGTGTTGGCCTTTTCTTCTACGGCTCATTCGAATATAAAGCATAACTTTAGTGAAATTTATGAAATTATTCATGAAGGTCTAGAGGAGAACGTTGAACATCCCGATGTAAGGCGACAATCAAGATTCGCAGAGCTTCTGCAGGAATTGAAAGCCTGCGAGGTGGCTTTCAAGGACCGAGAGGACTTACGAAAGTTGGAAAGCCGAGTCAACGAGCTGCACTGCGCATTTAGAATGTTCAGTGGCGAAGTACGCAGGGCAATCGCGACAGCTCAAAATGCTCGCACACGAGGGCCTGAGTTGCTTCAGCAATTGCCTGATGTGCTTGCTGAACAGCAGGCTGCTATTGATACGGCAACCGATGCCATTCGTCAGGATGCAGCTCGTAAAAAGCTACAGGAAGCACGTGATGCGTTCGTTCAAGCACGGGCAGCAGTGGATGCAAACCCAACTGCTATCAATTGGCTGATGGTGTATGCATTGCTGTGCGACGCACAGTCTTCATCAGGTCAAGCGACAAATATACTCAGTGGGCACCATTCTCAGAGTTCTCATGATTCATATTATGGCTCTTCCTCTGATGGCTCCGGGAGTTTTGACGCGGGATCATTTGGTGGAGGAAGTTCCTTTGGTGGAGGTGGTGCTAGTGCTGGCTGGTAATTGAACATTCGACAACTCACATTGTGATAGTGGGCTCCTGGAAACGGGAGCTCTTTTTAATGCAATAAAAAGTGAGATACGGATCGAAAAATGATGGAGGAGGTTGGAGCGGGTTACCGGAATTGAACCAGGTATCTCTAACGTGGAACGCTAGTGTCCTGACGTTGGACGAAACCCGCATGGGTGTATTTGTTGAAAGATGGCAGCGCCACGTGATTGCGCTAGTGAGTTGCCACGTATAACACCTGCGGTGTCACGTGGCACGTAAAATGTGCTGCTCGCTTCGCTGTGCGCAATTTTACGTGGAGCGGGTTACTGGATGTTATTACAACCATGAGAGGTTCTTCTAGGAGTTTTTATCCTTGAATAATTCTTCAACCTTTCGAGGTGTGAAATGATTATCTTGGTAATAATCCTGAGAAAATGTATCTCGAGGCAAGTAGTGTTCAATTTCATGAAAGCCATTCTCTGCTTCTTCCAAGTGTGAGCTAAGGAATTCCGCAAGCTGATGTGGCGATAGCCAATACCGAGGGTCGGCATCTGTTTGAGTAAAAACAAACGGCCGCGTGATAATTTCGTGTGGGCAAAGGACAGAAGAGATATTTGCGCACGTAATACTTGTATTGTGGTGAATATTTACAAAGGTCTTTGCCCATTCCTTTGTTTTTTCAATCGTTCGCCACCAAGATTCATGTACCAACGGACGATGTTTATCTGCGAGTCCGCCAAAAATAACTGCCGACAATTTTTTTGTCGGTTCATATTCCCGTAATTTCGTAAGCATTTCCGTGAACGCCGTGAAGGTTAACTTCTCAACTTCGTCATTGATACCATCTCCATCCACATCATTTTCAATTCGATGGTTTCCTTCTGCATCAACCTCAAAAGGATAAAGACCGAGAGCATGAACGTAGGTAATATTTTTTACGCGTTCGAAATTGATTGCAGAAAGTGCATTGGGCTGTGTTGTATTTTCGGAATAGATGAGAGTCCGAAGTGGAAGTTTCCCATCCTCTGCAATCTGATGCTCATACGGAAGCGCTTTTCTGCTCCTCCCATAC
>CAYRQG010000048.1:0-248 GCA_964426345.1 uncultured Candidatus Peribacteria bacterium | reverse complement strand
AAATTGACTACCGATAGCTCCTGTCACACCGGAAATCATTACAAGCTTCTGATCAGTCTGTTGCTCATTTGCTACATTGGGCGCATTCATATTGTTATTTTATTATATTTAATATTTATGTCAATTGGAGCGGGTAGCGGGAATCGAACCCGCATCCTCAGCTTGGAAGGCTGATGTACTACCACTGTACGATACCCGCTGGTGTGAAGATTGAGGCTAGCGCTTTCTGTTTTGGCCTCAAGAACGTG
>CAYRQG010000047.1:0-8785 GCA_964426345.1 uncultured Candidatus Peribacteria bacterium | reverse complement strand
CCAATCTCCAATCAACCTGTGATTTCGCTGCTTGTGGACGAATGTCTGAGCGTGGGGATAACCGATATCTGCTTCGTCGTCAGTCATGGGAAAGAACTGATTCCGCAGTATTTTTACGCAAACCCGGCGCTGGAAGCAGAGCTGCAGGCGCGTGGAAAATTGGATCTTCTGAATCAACTCCAGAAGTACGATGAAGTGAATTTCCATGTTGTATACCAGGAGCAGCAGTGCGGCGACGGCCATGCCATTCTGCAGGCGAAGGATTGGGTGAAGAGCGACACGGTCGCCATTCTCTTTGGTGACGATCTGATTGCGGGCGCAGCAAACGGTTTACAGCAGCTCAAAAAGGCCTACGACACAGTCATCCATAACCGCGATACAGCAGTGCTCTGCCTGGAAAATGTCGCGCGTGAACGCACCAGCAAGTACGGCATTGTGTCGATTGAAGATGCACAATCAACAGGCCGCATGAAGAAGGTGAATGCACTCGTCGAAAAACCAAAGCCGGAAGATGCGCCTTCGACACTCGGCATCGTCGGAAAGTATCTGATCCCGCGTTCCACATTCGATGTCCTTCCGGAAGTGGGTGCCTCACATGGCGGAGAAATCAGACTGATTGATGCACTGATTGCACAGTTGAGTGACATTGATGTGTATGGCTACGAAGTAGAAGGGAAGAGAATCGATACAGGCACCCCGGAGGGGTATAGGGAGGCGGTTCAGCTGTTGGGATAACTTGATAGCAACTGCCGAAAGAGTAGTATCGCGCGCTGCAACCATTCGGCTGTAGGAGTGGTCATTTACACACATCGATAGAAAGCGAGTTGTTTCCCATGCAAACCAAAATCACTCAAGCCATCCTGCCTGTTGCGGGACTTGGAACGCGGTTTTTGCCATGGACAAGCATTGTTCCCAAAGAACTGCTGCCACTCGGTAACAAACCGGTGATTGCACATCTTGTGGATGAATGCATCAGTGTCGGCATCCGTGACATCTGTCTGGTCCTGAGCCCCGGAAAGGAGGCGATTCGGAACTTTTTCCGGCCGCCTGTCTCACTGATCAGTGAATTGCGCTCCCGCGGAATGGAGGGGCATATTCACGAACTGGAAAAATACGAGGATGTGCAACTCAGTGTGGTATATCAGAATGAGCAACGGGGCGATGGCCATGCCATCATGCAGGCTGCAGAGTGGGTCAAAGAGAGCAGCAACCATATTGCCGTATTGTTCGGTGACGACTTAATTGCAGGAGAGCAGAACGGACTGCAGCAGTTGATACAGGCACATCAAGAATTGCCAGACAACGTAGCATCAGCGGCAATGCTCTGTTTGGAAAAGGTTCCGCTGGAAGATGTCTCCCGATATGGCATTGTGAATATTGAGCAAGGAGATGCCGCCAGGCGGTTACACCGCATCAAGGGGCTGGTTGAAAAACCAAAACCTGCCGATGCTCCGTCGAGACTGGGTATAGTCGGGAAATATTTGATCCCGCGATCCACCATAGAAATCTTACCCGATGTGAAAGGAGTGGAAGGACGAGAGATTCGTTTGATTGATGCGCTCACATTGCAACTGGCATCAACCCCGATTTACGGCTACGAGGTCAAAGGTACGCGCTATGACACCGGAACGCCGGCGGGATGGGCGAAAGCAGTTGCTGCATTTGCATAATCATCGTTTTCTATCGATACCACGTACATGACAAGAACAACCTCTACACGCTAGAGGTTGTTTGTCGTGGATCACTCTTTCTTTCAGGCACAAACCATGCGAGGATGGCGCGCATCATGATGATGATCCTCACCATCCTTGGCCTCTGTATTTTTGAAATTGTCTCCAGCCTGGATAACGCGGTGGTGAATGCAGAGGTACTTGGTACCATGAGCAAGAAAGCACGGAAGTGGTTTTTGTTCTGGGGCATTCTGACATCGGTCTTTCTGGTGAGAGGGCTGCTGCCGTGGATTATTGTATGGGCAGCATCGCCGGGACTTGGATTCTTCGAATCGTTTACAGCAACACTGAGTAGCGACGGCACAGCTGCAGAAGCAATCGAAAAAGCGGCACCACTTCTGCTCTGCGGAGGAGGTGTGTTCCTGCTCTTCCTCTTCCTGCACTGGTTATTCCGCGAAGATAAACACTTTGGCATGCCCGGTGAACGATTTCTTTCAAAGCAGGGCGCCTGGTACTACACCGTCGCATCTGCATCGCTGATGGTCATTACCTGGGAAGCGCTGAAGATCGATCCCATGCTCGCGTTCAGCGCCACGATTGGATCGACCGCATTCTTCATCAGTCACGGATTCAAAGAATATGCCGAAGAGGCGGAACAGAGTTTGGCCGGAAGTGTGCGCTCCGATATTTCCAAAATCATGTTCCTGGAAGTGATCGACCTCTGTTTCTCCATTGATGGTGTGATTGGTGCGTTTGGATTTACGCTGAGCGTCCCGCTGATCCTGATTGGAAACGGTCTGGGTGCCATGGTGGTGCGTCAGCTCACCATTTCCAATGTGGACCGCATCAAGGATTATCCGCTGCTCAAGAATGGTGCCATGTACGCCATCGGCATGCTCTCGCTTGTGATGATTCTGGAAGCTTTCGGCATTCACATTCCTGCCTGGGTAACGCCTGTCATGACCATGGGTGTGATTGGCTACTTCCTCTGGAGGTGCTTTGTCATGGGTCCGCAGAAGCGCGCTTGACCGTATAAGGGGAGCGGGGGAAGATATCCCTCCTATGTCAAAACTCTGGACTCCAGCAAATGGTGAAGGCTACGCAGATGTCATTATGGGCCTGCAACACGGTGATGAAGGGAAGGGGCGCTTTGTCGATAATTTAGCCAATGATTACGATTGGATTGCACGGTATAACGGAGGAGCCAATGCAGGACACACAGTCGAAGCTAACGGGATCACATTGGCATTGCATCAGATTCCATCGGGCGTGAATCATCCCGGAAAGAAACTCTATATCGGTGCACTGTGTGCCGTGAACATCGTGAAACTATTGAATGAAATCCGCGAGGTTGAAGCTGCCGGACTGTCTGTGCGTGATCGTCTGTATATTTCGTCGCAGGCATCGGTCGTGCAGCCCAGTCACATTCTGGATGACAACTACAATATGGGTTCTGTGGGCACCACAAACAACGGTATCGGCCCAATGTATGGAGCACAGAAGCGGCGCGTTGCAGAAGGTGGCCGACGCGTGGACGTGCGTTTGGGAGAACTGGTGACAGATACCGAAGCCGCATTTTCCATAATCCGTATCAACCTGCAGATGGCTGCAGAAGAATTCGGCATGTCCATGACAGCAGAGCAGATTGAAAGCGCTATGCAGGAGATGCGTGTTGCGTTTGAAGCACTCAAAAATAATATTGATGACAATCCGCAAAGACTCACAAATGAGATTCGCAACGGAGCACGCGTTCTTATGGAAAGCGCACAGGCCTGGGGCCTGGATAATACGTTTGGCGTCACTCCGAATGTCACCGGTAGTAACGTCGGTGTTGCAGCAGCATTCCTGAGTACTGGTGTTCCTGTGGACTACAAGAGACAGGCATTCGGCGTTGCAAAACTGACACCCAGTCGTGTTGGATATGGACCGTTTGTGACAGAGCTGGGCAGAGAAGATTCAGAGAAATACTGTATGGAGGACGGCGGAAAAAAGCACACAAAAGAATGGGAACGGGCAAAGTATGGCGACCGGGTGAATGAACTCTTCCACTCTGATACTGACTTTGATGTTGGTATTGCCACGCGCATGGATGGTGGTGAATACGGTGCAACAACGAAACGCCCACGCCGCATGGGAGAGTTTGATACGAACTTTTTGAAATATGGAATCGGTGCAAATGGACTTAATAAATTGTTCCTGACCAAAGGAGATAAGCTGCCGATTCATGGAAAGACAAATCGCGGCACCATGCGTATCGCAACGCATTATCAATCCAATGACAGAGACATCGATTACGTGCCTACAACGGATGCTGCGTTGCGGGCAGCAAAACCCGTGTATGCGGAATACGACGCTCCGACCGAAGATCTTTCCGCTGCGCGCAGAAGTGCCGATCTTTCCAGCCAGACCAAAGCAATTCTCCGCGCCATTCAGGAACAAACAGGCTGCGACATTTTGGAGATGGGTGTTGGGCCTGAACGCGATCAGAAAGTGTCGTTCAAGGCCGGTGATCTGTGATGTATGCACACTTCTCTTGACCCCGCCCAAACAAAGGGGACAATGATCCTTAATGACTAATTTCCCTGAGGTCACCTTTGATTTCTTTCCGCAGGATTTGGAAAAATTTGTTGCCCTCAGAAATCCCGATCCTTTTCAGAGTGATCAGGAAACCATCAATTCTTTTTGGCATGATGTGATTGAGCACTTACGGGACATTGTGCGCCAGAATCGTGATCAGATCTGGGCGGGCGTGATGCATATTCATGAGAATACCATTCAGGTGTCCTATGGAATGAACAGGAGGCAGGAAGGGGGAACATGGGACCCGGAAATTGATGCAGCACTTCAGAAAGAAGTCGGCGTCATTGCCTCAAAAGGATGGAAAGGAATTGAAGTTGCGCATACATATGCCGCACAAAACATCGAACAGTTGAAAGCATTCAATACCATACAGCTGGATTTTCTCCTCGATGAACGGCGCGAGCTGATGGAAGCGGGTCTTATTTCTCCCGCCGCAGCATCTCAATCTCATCACGCAGGTCCGCAGCCTGTTCAAACTGAAGATTCTGCGATGCCAGTTCCATCTGCGCTTCCAGTTCTTCAATCAGACGCTTCCGTTCGTCTTTGGGAATCTTCTGCGGATCGTGGCGGCGGTTATGACGCAGTTCCAGTTTCCGTTCATCTTCCGCAATATCGTGAATCGCCTTCTGAATGGTCTGCGGTGTGATGCCGTGCTCCTTGTTATATGCTTCCTGGATGGCGCGGCGGCGGTTGGTTTCGCCGATCGCTCCGCGCATGGCATCGGTTTCTTTATCGGCGTAGAGCGTCACGTGGCCGTTTACGTTACGGGCAGCGCGACCGATAATCTGAATGAGGGCGTCGCGTGAGCGGAGGAAGCCCTGTTTATCGGCATCCAGAATGGCAATATAACTGACCTCAGGAAGGTCCAACCCTTCGCGGAGGAGGTTGATACCCACCAGGATATCAATGTCGCCTATACGCAGCTGGCGCAGGATTTCGATACGGTCGAGTGTTTCCACATCGGAGTGGATGTACTGCACGTTGTAGCCGCCGTCTTTCAGATATTTTGTCAGATCCTCTGCGGAACGCTTGGTGAGGGTTGTAATCAGAATGCGTTCGCCGCGTTTGATTGTTTCCTGCACTTCGCGTGTGATGTCATCAATCTGATTCTTGGTCGGTTTGACTGTAATCACCGGATCAACAAGACCTGTCGGGCGGATAATCTGCTCGGCAATATTTTCTTTCGGCGTGTGTGCGTATTCATACTTGCTGGGCGTTGCAGATACATAGACCCGCTGATGCACGCGCTGTTCCCATTCTTCAAATTTGAGCGGACGGTTATCGAAGGATGACGGCAGACGGAAACCATAATCCACCAGCGTGTTCTTGCGGGAATAGTTTCCTTCGTACATACCGCCAATCTGCGGAATGGTAATGTGGGACTCATCGGCAATTACCAGGTAGTCCTTCGGGAAGTAATCGAGGAGAGTGGAGGGCGGCACACCGGGAGGCGTTCCTTCCAGGTAGCGCACGTAGTTTTCAATACCCGTGCAGTAGCCGGTTTCGCGGAGCATTTCCACATCGTACTCGGTGCGCGTGCGGATGCGTTCGGCTTTCACCAGCTCTCCGCGCTTTATAAACATAGCTTCCTGCTCTTTCATTTCCGCCAGGATTCCTTCCACTGCACGATCAATTTTTTCTTTGGAGGTCACGTTGTGGGCAGCCGGAAAAATGGTCACGTCCTGCAGATCCTGAATCACTTCTCCGGTAAAGCTGTCCACTTCCTGAATAATATCGATTTCATCGAACGGCATTTCAATGCGGATAACCGTGTCGCCGTTTGGCGGGAAGATTTCGACGGTGTCTCCCAGTGCGTGGAACATGCGCTGCTTGAATTCCATGTTACTGCGCCGGTACTGGATGTCGGTGAGTCTGCGGAGCAGCTGATCGCGCTGGATGGGCTGGCCGCGTTCGAGCTTGATGGCGAGTGCTTCGTAGTCGGTCACGTTACCGAGACCGTAGATACAGGAGACGGATGCGACGATCAAAACATCGCGCCGTGTGAGGAGGTTATACGTTGCTGCGTGACGGTATTTATCGATTTCTTCGTTGATGGATGCATCTTTCTCGATGTACGTGTCGGTATGCGGGACGTAGGCTTCCGGTTGGTAGTAATCGTAGTAGGAGACGAAGTAGGAGACGGCGTTATCGGGGAAAAATCCCTGGAACTCCGAACAGAGCTGTGCAGCGAGTGTTTTATTGTGCGCAAGCACGAGAGTCGGGCGCTGGATCTCCTGAATGATATTGGCCATCGTAAATGTCTTTCCTGTTCCCGTGGCTCCAAGCAATGTCTGATGCTTCTCGCCGCGTTCAATACCCTTCAGCAGTTTTTCAATAGCAGCCGGCTGATCTCCAGTCGGTTGGAACGGGGCAACGAGGCGAAATGGCTTGTCCTTGGACATACGGTTTTGATGGGAACGAGTCGGGAGAGTGTACATGCAATGACCACCCTGGCCAATGGCCTACCAGTAAAAAGGGGAATTATTTCCACTATTTTGCCTCAATCGGCATATTGCGCACTTTTATATATTCTGTCTTGATACTATGTAAAAAACGAGGAAAATGATGCCATGCCTGAACAACAAGACGAATTCGACGATGATACTGATGATTCCGACGACTTTCTATCAATCGATGGAAATGCCGGCGCCAGTAGTAGAGATATGCGGGACACAGACCAGATTTTACGGGAGTTGATACAGAGAAGCAGACAAGTACTTTCTCCTCCTGCCACCACCGCACAGCCTGCACCAGCTGCTCTTCCCAAGCAGAAAAGGAGATCGACTCATAGTATAAGCATCGATACGGATATGATTGAAACACAGGCAGATGGCAGCCATGTGGTTTTCATGGGAGATGCAGAAATTTGGGATGGTGCGGATTTGGCATTGCTCCGGGAAACATTTGTCTACCTCTATCATCAGGCACGATCGCGGTCTTTTGGTGTTGATATGTCCTTTGTGAAACATGCTCCAAGCGGTTTTTTCGGCATGCTCTATGACTGGTATCAAAATGGCGTCGAGATTCGGCTCTATGCACCACAGCAAGAAATAATAAACATGCGATGGTTCCAGGAATATTTCAGTTCCACAGGAGATGGCACGTATTCCATGCACTCATAAATAACCCGTTTCCCCTCTTTCTGAAGATCCCCACTTCCGATACCCTTTCTCCGAAATATATCCATACCTGGTAACCGATAACAGGTAACCAATAACCCACCCCCGTATGATTGACCTCCAGGACCTCCGCACCCGCCCCGATGCCTACGCCGATGCCGCCGCAAAGAAGCGTATCAAGATTGATATGCCGGCGTTTTTGAAACTCGACGAAGAGCGCCGCATGCTCATTACACAGATTGATGACATGCGTGCGAAGAAAAACGTGGTCAGCAAAGATATTCCACAAATGCAGGGCGAGGCGAAGGCTGCTGCGATTGCAGAAATGAAAGAGGTAGGCGATCGCATGAAGGAATCAGAAGAAGCATTGGTGGCTATCGAAAAAGAATGGAACGCGATTTACCTCCTGATGCCGGGAATCCCATTGCCTCAGGTTCCTGTGGGAAAAGATGATTCCGAAAACGTGGAGAAGCGCACATGGGGAACAATCCCTACATTCGATTTTGAATTTAAAGATCATGTCACGCTCGCAACCGATCTGGATATTCTGGATATTCCCCGCGCCGTAAAAATGGCCGGCAGCCGCAGCTACTTTTTGAAGGGCGATGGCGCACGTTTGGAGCTCGCGGTCCTCATGTTCACACTCGATTCACTCGCCAAGAAAGGCTACACCGCATTTCTGCCGCCACTGATGGTGAACTACGAAGCGATGATGGGAACCAGCTATTTCCCGGGTGGCGAAGAACAGGCGTATGCAATCGGTGTGGTCCCAACCAAAGATGGTCAGATTGAAAGTGATGGCGCGTGGTTGATTGGAACATCGGAAGTGGCTGTGACGAGCTACCACAGCGGAGAGACCCTGAAAGAAAGTGAACTCCCCAAGCGCTACTGCGGTATTTCCAACTGTTTCCGTCGCGAAGCAGGAACGTACGGCAAAGACACGCACGGCCTCTACCGCATTCACCAGTTCCAGAAAGTGGAGCAGGTGATTCTGTGCAAGAACGATCCTGCGGAAAGCGAGAAGATGCATGTAGAAATTCTGCAGAATGCGGAAGATGTGCTGCAGGCTCTCAAGCTGCCGTACCGCGTGGTGGATGTGTGTACCGGTGACATGGGCCGTGGACAGATTTACAAGAATGATATTGAAACCTGGATGCCCAGCCGCAAGAGTTATGGCGAGACACACAGCTGTTCCACGTTCCACGAATTCCAGAGTCGTCGTCTGAATATTAAGTACGAAGCAGCCGATGGAACGAAGAAGTTTGTGCACACGCTCAATAACACCTGCATCGCATCGCCCCGTATTCTGATCCCAATTCTGGAGATGTATCAGAATGCAGACGGCAGCGTGACGATCCCGGAAGTGCTGCGCCCGTACATGGGTGGAAAGGAACGAATTGAACGGAATTGATAATT
>CAYRQG010000046.1:0-8865 GCA_964426345.1 uncultured Candidatus Peribacteria bacterium | reverse complement strand
TTGGATGGCAGAAAGACGGTGACCAGTTTGGAGTCGTGTCTTCTTTTCATGAAATGCCAGTGAATGCGGCGGTGAAAGGGATGACATGGGCGTTGAATGATTTTGTGTCGAAGTCGTTATAAGAAGGTAACCGAGGTATTTTAAAAGGTACCGAGGTGACCGACGTGTCATAAAAACTGCATCTGCTAAACACATTGGTCCCTTTGGTCCCATTGGTCACCTTGTTATACCTTTAATAATATTTTCATCACCCAATTCGCTGCTCCCAGAATAATCGCAATAACGAGCCAACCGCCAACTCCTCCATTGAAAGTGAGTTGTACCAGGGCTGGATTCATTTGATCGGTAATTTTGATAATGATCCAGAGGAAGAGCCAGTTCATCAGGATGGTGGCGATCAGTCCGAAGATCAGGTGGAACGGAGCAAAGACGATGTGGAGGAGGGGACGAATGATCAGGTTCATTAATGTAAGGAGAGATCCGATGATCACATAAGCAGCGAGCCCTCCGTTCAGGAAAAAATACTGATCTATATTTGTGCTCAGAAACCATACTAAGCCCACGGTGAGCACCCATTGAAAGGCGATCTTGGTGGGCCAGCTGAGTCCGCGCGATTCTGCCATTAGACTTTGTGGAAGGAGATGGTCACCGCTTTGTCTTCAATGTCTACGGTTGTTGAATTCTCTGTAGAGATACCAATGCTGGATTTCGTTTCCTCGGCAATGAATGCGCTATGTGTAGCCATAACGTCATCCATGCCTGACACTGTCAGCACAATCGTATCGGTATGAGCGAGTCCTGCTTCTTTGCGAAGCTTCTGCACGGAACGGATGATGTCGCGGGCGTAGCCTTCGGCGATCAGTTCATCGGTGAGTGCTGTTTCCATGCTCACGACAACACCTCCTTCTGCGGCAATATCGGCGCCTTCGCGGCCGTTATAGATTATTTTTACTTCTTCCGGACTCAGGAGTTCATCCAGAATACGGATTTCGCCATTCTCTTCTATGGTGAATTCTCCCGCTTTACCTGCCACAATCAGTTCCTGCACGCGCTTGCCGAAACGCGGGCCTGCTTTGCGGGCATCGACCATGGCAATACTCTGACCCAGGCTGCCGGCATCTTCGGTGAGCTTTATGTCCTTCACGTTCAACTCCTGGCGCAGCAGCTGCAAATCTTCACTTGCGAGTTCATCGGCCTTGATAACAGACACCGGAAGGGCGATGGTGGCAGAGAGGAGGGGCTGACGGACTTTGATCTTCTTTTCAGAGCGGATTTTGTTGCCCAGGCGCACCACCAGGCGCAGCACACGGTTCTTGCGGATGAGTGCATCGTCTTCTTTGCTGAGTTTTTTGGAATCCGGCCAGTTGGTGAGGTGGATAGATCCGTGTTTCACAGGACTCAGGTTCAAATAGATGGAATCGGTGATGAACGGACAGAACGGAGCCAGGACCTGACAAATGGTCAGGAGGACTTCGTGCAATGTGGCGAGTGCCTGTTGCCTTTCGAGTTCATTGCCTTCGGTATAGGACTCTGTACAATCTCCACTGTTCTTGCCTGCAAAACGGCGGCGGGAGAGGCGGATGTACCAGTTTGTGAGGGCATCGATGGTGCTGCCGAGTTCCGCACACGTGGCCGAGAGATCGTACTGTTCAAGCTGTTCCGTCATTCTGTTGACCAGGTCCTGCACTTCGGCCTTGATCCACTTATCCAAGGGATGATTGGACGGTGTGGGTTTCGTTGCAGGTTCAAAGTTGGCCGCGTTCGCGTAGGTCACAAAGAAGCTGTAGCTGTTCCAGAGCGGGAGCAAGACGTTGCGGACTGTTTCCTCTACTACCTTGGCCGAGAAACGCAGATCCTCCGCGCGCACGGCAGGGGAGCTCATCAGTGCAAAACGCAGGGCATCGGCACCGTGCTGGTCGATCACTTCCACGGGGTCCGGGTAATTCTTGAGTCTCTTACTCATTTTGCGACCGTCTTCGGCAAGAACGGTTCCGTTTACAATACAGTGCTTGAAGGCGGGTTTTTTGAAGAGCGACGCAGAAAGCACAGTGAGCGTATAGAACCAACCGCGGGTTTGGTCGATTCCTTCGGCAATAAAATCTGCAGGGAAGCCCGGAGGCAGGTCGCTGCTGGATTGCTCAAATGGATAATGAGCCTGGGCGTAAGGCATGGAGCCGCTTTCGAACCAGCAGTCGAGCACATCGGGGATGCGCTTGAGGGTGGGGTTCAGCGGCAGTTCCACTGTCTCCGTGTTCTGTGGCAGTAAGGTGGTGCAATCAGCGTAGGGTCTGTTTTCTATCACGAGGCGCATGGCCTGGATAAATCCTCCGTGTGCGACCAGCAGCACGCGCTTTCCTGCATACTTCTTCCGAAGCATGGCTGCTGCTTCTTCTGCACGGTCGAAGAATTGCTGCAGACTTTCGCCGTTCTCCGGCGTGTGATGATTCATAGCAGGATTCACACCATCCCAAGCCGGACGATTGGCGGAGGTTACCTGTTCGATTTTCTGATTGGTCCAGGCGCCGAGATCACGTTCGCGGAGTAGATCCAGCTTCTCTTCATGTGGGATTCCAAGAGCCTTTGCAAGGTAGTCGGCAGTCTCGACGGCGCGTGTCAGATGTGACGAAAGAATGACATCAAATTGCCCCTTGGAGAGCGTTTTTGCCAAGGCTTCTGCCTGCTTATGACCCTCTTCATTCAGCGGTGTATCAATTTCGCTTCCCTGTACGACTGCATTTTTGTTCAAATCTGTCTGACCATGGCGCACGAGTGTCAGGTGCACCGATTCCTCTGTTGCTGAGCCCGACCATACGACATCGTCCATCACGTCTTTATGCAGATCCATCTGCGCCTGGATTGCGTGATCCCAGAAATAGGTGACAGGGGTCGCAAACGTAGGAAGGCTCTGACGAACAATCTTGAAGGGATCTTCTTTGGTGAAGAATTCCTGTACCACGTACATGGGATCGCCATGTGTGACGACCACAATATGTTCGCTGCGGTGCTTGGGGAGGACTTCTTCAAAGAACGACGTGATGCGCTTCTGTACGCTGTCCCACGGTTCCATACCCGGGAGGTGATACGTGCTTTGCGGCATTTTCATCGATTCCTTTTCGCGGCGCAGTTCGCGGGATATGGCCAAATCATCAACAGGAATGGTCTTTCCTTCGTGTTCGCCGACATCAATTTCGCGCAGGCGATCATCCACCACAATCCGCGCGCCTGTGGCATCGGCCACCGCCTGGGCTGTCTGCATGGTGCGGCCCATCGGGGAACAATAGATGACGGTCGGGACATGCTGGCTTTGATTGATGAATTCTCCTGCTTTTTTAGCCTGCTCTTTGCCTTTCTCGGTGAGCGATGAACCCGGCACAGTGCTCTGATACATCGGCACCAGGTTGCCTTCGCTCTGGCCATGGCGGAGGACTGTCACTTTCGTGAAGCGGATCAGTTTGTGCGCCATCAGATCATCGCGGCCCATGATGACATCCACATCGCGCTTATCGTCCGTGCGCCAGATGGGGAGTGGCGTACCCCAGTAGCGGTTCCGGGAAATTGCCCAATCGCGTGCGTTTTCAAGCCATTTTCCAAAGCGGCCATCGCGCAAATGCGCAGGAACCCATTCGGTTTCTGCATTCGCAAGGAGCATGTCTTTCTTTACCTGTTCCACACTCACAAACCACGAACTCGTTGCGTAGTTCAGAAGCGGCGAATCACAGCGCCAGCAGTGCGGGTAGCTGTGCATGAAACTTTCCGTGCGGAAGAGCTTCCCGTGTTCCTTGAGCCATGCAGCCACCAACTTGTCTCCACTCTGATGATCTTCTTTGGGCTTGGCGGCCTGACCGGCAAAATCCGTGACCTCTTTTTTGAAGATACCATCAAGTCCGACATGCTGAATGAGCGGCATCTTTTCGCGCTGACCCAGATAGAAGTCATCTTCACCAAACGCAGGAGCTTCGTGGACAATGCCGGAACCCGCATCTGCGGTCACAAGATCCGATGCAACAACCCGGAAGCCGCGCTCTTTGAGTTGTTCGACGTAATACAGGAAGAGCGGCTTGTAGGTTTTGCCGATCAGTTTTTCTGCGGAAATTTCCTCCACAATTTCATGATCAATATTTTTGAACACAGATGCGACTAAATCCTTTGCCACAATATAAAAACCGCCATCACTTTTTACCTTCGCATAGGTGAAAGCAGGGTTCACAGCAGCCAGAACGTTTCCGGGCAGTGTCCATCCTGTGGTGGTCCAGACAATCAGATAGGTGCCAGGTTCGTCTGTCAGTTCCAGTTTTACGTAGAGGGAATAGTCCTGGATATCTTTGTATCCCTGCGTCACTTCAAAGTTGCTGATAGGTGTACCGCAGCGTGGACAGACGTGCATTGGCTTGTGGCCTTCGTAAATCAATCCCTTCTCAAACAGCGACTGAAACACCCACCAGATCGATTCCATGAACGACGGATCCATCGTCTTGTAATCGTGATCCATGTCTACGAAACGCCCCATGCGCTCGACCGTTGTGCGCCATTCTTTGGTATAGCGTTGGACAATTCCACGACACAAATCATTGAATGTTTTCACGCCCATCTCCTCAATATCCTTTTTCCCTTTGATATTGTGCTCTTTTTCAATTTCGTACTCCACCGGAAGGCCATGACAATCCCAGCCAAAACGGCGTTCCACGCGCTTTCCTTTCATGGTTTGATACCGGGGGATGACATCTTTGATGGTGCCGGCCAGCAGGTGACCATAGTGGGGGAGTCCGGTGGCAAAAGGCGGGCCATCGTAAAAGCTGAAGTTTTCGGCTCCTTCGCGGTTTTTGATACTGCGTTTGAAAATATCCTCGTCTTTCCAGTACGAGAGAATTCCTTGCTCCAAATCGGGGAAGGATTGGCGGGGGTCTACGGGGTCGAACATGGTGTAATTGTACCGAAGATTTTCTGATTGGGCAGTACCGATTATGCTTGTACCGAATTACCCATTTCTTTTGTGCGCCTCATTTATTGACTTTATTAACAAATATTATAATATAATTAATATGGAAGTGCAGGATATCCAAAGCAATATTGCGCTTGTTCGCGAGATTGCATCGACCCCAGCGGATAAACGCGTGCATCATTTTTGCAGACTCGTCCATGAGCGTCTTATTGCGAAATCTGAATTACCGATTTTGCAGCAAGTATGCAGTTCAACCTTTGAACTCGAAGAAGACGGTGAATATCCGCAGTGCCGTCTGTTGAAGGGTGCATCGATTTCCTTTGGGTGCGCGCATAAGCCCGAATATTGGTATGCCATTCAAAATACACTGACTCATCTTGCACAGCAGGATTTACCATCAGATGATCTGGCCGAGGTTCAACAGATGAAAGAAGCAGTGGATCGGGACTATGTGCACTTACACAGTCGGGATGGAATTGATATACAAATGGCTGATCTTAAATTGCAAAAAGGAAAACCAATAGATGCTGGTGTTGCTCAAACAAAAAAAGAATTAGGGGATCAGCACAGTGCGATGGTCCAAAGAATGTTCGATTTTTCTGAGAGAATCATTGCATTACTGGACGGAGTCACAGAAAGAATTAGCTCCTAATAGACATCTCTCCTGCAATATTCTTGTCCAGAATTTCCAAAACCTTGGTGATGTCGTGCGTCTGCCCCAGTGCCCACTTCAATTTTACAAATGCCGTTTCGGGAGTCATATCGCGCGTGGGGACAACGCCGAGTTTGAGTGCCTGCTGACCGACTTCGTACAGGTACATGCGGGTGGTGCCGTAAATGCACTGTGTGGAAATGAGCACGGGGATTTTCTTTTTGGCTGCCAGTCGGATGCAGGGCAGCAGGGAATTTTCATCGTTCGGGAGATTGCCCGGACCGAATGTTTCGAGAATCAGACCATCAATGCCGGATTCAATAATATTATTCACCGTGGAGGGTTCCAGTCCCGGGATACATTTAATGACCGCAATGCGTCCTTCAAAATCCTTTTTCACTTCCAGCTTGCCGCTGTGTCTGCGCTGGATATTCGGATACGTGAATTCCGGCTGCAGGCGGATACTGCCCAGCTCCGGGAACACCGGCGAAATGAATGCATTCCGCTCACTTTCACTCACTTTCATACTGCGGTTTCCGCGGAGGATTTTTGTACCGAATACAATCGCTACTTCCGCAAAGTCCATGGTAGCCACCTGACAGGCGTGCACCAGGTTGTTGAGCGCATCGCTACCGAGCATTTCCGGGGGCACCTGCGATCCGGTGAGCACGACGGGCTTGCCCAAATTCTGGAGTGCAAAAGACAGGGCGGAAGCGGTATATGCCATGGTGTCTGTTCCGTGGGTCACCACGAACCCATCGTAATCGTCATAGGATTCTGCAATGGCCTCAGCAATAGTCGACCAGTGGTGAGGCTGCATATTCGTACTGTCGATATTGGTGATCGTTTGTGCTGTTATATCAAATTCATCTCGTAATTGTTTTTCATAGGTGAGCAAATCTTCGGCGGTGAGCGATGAGCGCCGAGCGGAGGTGCGAATGTCCTGTCTCATGCCGATGGTGCCGCCGCAGTACAGGAGCAGCAGGGAAGGCTTTCTTGTATTCATGAGGGTGTAATACGGAGAATCTGTTCGATATATGGAAGCGTACACAAATGCTCATACGCCATCTGTACAGTGCGCAAGCGGTCCGTGTGGAAGCCCAGAGTGACGGAAGTGGTCGCAAACTGCAAGAGCGTGACAGGGGTATCGAGCAAACTTTGTAGACTCGCAATTCCTTCCAGTGGATCGGCTCCCGGCACACAGGTGAAGCGCAGACCAAAATACAGAGGATACGCACTGAGTCCTTCGTTTAATTCCAGTGCGATAAATTCTTTGTTGTACCGCTTTTTGGCGTCGAGCATTTTTTTCGACATCACATCCACCACATCGGGTCCCACTTGTACACCGATAATGTCGCCATTCCGGAGTTCATCAATGGTGGTCTGCAGCACGTAGCGCACTTTGTTAAGGTGTGCTTCGGCGTGGAAGCAGAGCGGATCGAGCAAGAAGAAATCTTCCGGCACGCTGTGTTCCTCCAGGAACAAAAACGGATTCACGATGCCGGCACCGATATCCGCAATCACATCGTCATCGGCATCGAGGCGTTTGCGGATGGAATCCTGCCACTTGATCCCGAAGAACGGATCCATGGTGATATGGATTGTCTGCATCATCATGTCCATGCCCATACGCCTCTTTTCGGCTTCAGGAAGCGTCGAAAGAGAGGTGATCATGTGTTTTTGTGCAAGGGAGGAGCGCAGGTAACGGAGTTCCCACGCATTGCGCTGTACCGATGCGTCCGTCGTGAATTCCACGACATCACCATCCTTCACAATGTCTTTGTTGGTGGCATATTTTTTATTGATGGTGCCGCCATTCAGGTGTGCCGCTGTTTTCGGGCTCACATAGTATGCAAGATCAAGCATGCTGGAGTGTGCCGGCACATCGAAATATTTTTTCTTCTGACCGCGTACGTACACACGGCAGCGCTCTCCGAAGATCTCTGTCTGCAGGACGCTGAAAAATGCGTACAGATCGCGTTCATCTTTCTCGAGCGACGTAAGATTTTCCACCCACTCGGGTAGCCGCAGCGCATGTTCGGATATTTTTTTCTGTTCGTAGATCATGGCAAAACCGCGCAGTGATTGCTGGTGCATCGATTGATTCTGCACGACGATTTTAATCGGATTGCCGGCCATGCTGATGCCCGTTGTGTGGAGGGCGCGGTAACCGTTCACTTTGGGTGAAGCGATGTAGTCATCAATAAAATGCGGGATGGGAGGTGTGAACTGATGAATGTGCCCCATACAGCTGTAGCAGTCGAGCTTGTCGGAAATCGTGATCTGCACATGGAAGAACGTCTCAATGTGATTGAGCATATCCTCTTCTCCGCGCGCCCATTCGTAGACACCTGCCATGTGTCGCGGAACAAGTGCAATATCGGCGGTTTTGAAAGGAGTGGTATTCAGAAATTTTTTGAGAGACGCTGCCCAGAGTTTCAGTTGCTTACCCTGTGCCTTGAGCATGGCATCTCTCTTGTGGATCATCAGGTCGTATTTTTCGGGCTCCAATGCCTGAAAACACATGTCGGACAGTTCCTCATACCACACACGGATACCCAGTAAATCGGCAATCGGACAGTAAATATCCTGCGTTTCGCGGGCAATGCGCTGCTTTTTTTCCAGAGACACCGCACCGATTGTCTGCATATTATGCAGACGGTCTGCCAGTTTAATAAAGATCACCCGGATATCCTTTCCCATGGTCCGGAAAAGTTTGCGGATGGAATGCATGTTTCGCTCCTGTTTATCCATTTGATTCTCCAGTTTCTCGACTTTTGTCACGCCTTCCACCAATTTGGCTACAATCGGCCCAAAGGCCTTTTTAATTTCGTCATTCGTGATTTCCGTGTCTTCTACGGCATCGTGAAGCAATGCGGCAACCAAAGTGTCTTCATCGGCGTGGATTGTTTTCAAAATATTCGCAACCGCCAGTGGATGTGTGTAATACGGTTCTCCGGATGTCCTTTTTTGGCCCTGATGAGCCCTTTTAGCAAAAGCGAGAGCTTTTTTATATTTTACACTCTGACTGGATGAGGCAGTTTTGTGCACAACAGCGATTATAGCACAAAAAAGGGTTTGAATGGAAGGAAGTATACTTTACAATAAACAAACCATTTAGGAAGTTTCCTTCCCACGATTTTCCATGGCTAAAAAGCCAGCAATCAACATCGTTGTTTTAGGAGGCACGATTGCCAGTGAGGCTACCCCTACAACAATCAGTGAAACCGATGTTCATGGTAAAAGCCGCGAAGTTATTCGTTGTATCACGAAG
>CAYRQG010000045.1:0-8866 GCA_964426345.1 uncultured Candidatus Peribacteria bacterium | reverse complement strand
AGGACTCTTTGCTCTGGTATCCCAGATAGTACTCGAGCGAGAAGCTGTCGGCAGCAGTTCCAAGGTTGTAGAGGCGGCAGGAGACGCTGTCTTCAGTAACACTGCCCGGGATGGTGACCTGTGTCATGACTGTTGTCTTCTGCTTGAGTGTGAACACAAATGAGTTGGACAGCTTGTTCGTGAAGCGGCCTTCTTTGTTGAACGGGAAATCAACGTTCATAATTGTTGGAGCGGCAACACTGGAAGCGCTCTTGCTGGACCGTGTCGTTGTTGCACTGCTGGTCTGCTGCGTCATCGCACTCGACTGCGTCATGCTGGATGATGAAGAGAGCGGCACAGGACTTGTGGAGATTGCATTGTAAAGAATGTGCAAACGGAATGCGGCTGATACGTACTGCATGTACCACGCACTTGCGGAAATATCCGGATATGCCAGTGCGGCGGCAGTTGCCTCGGGCGACCCCTGCTGATTAAGTCCGTGGACCGTGAAGAGCATTTTCAGTGCTTCCACTCTGTTCACCGCCTGTTCCGGCTTGAATGTTCCATCTTTATATCCGGAGACTGTTCCTTTGCCTGCGGCATCGCACACAACGGGGGCGAACCATGTATTCGCTGGCACATCTTTGAAGCACGGCGCAGTGGGCATGGACGTGGTGAGCGCTTTCGCACGGTAGAGCATTGTCAGGAATTCCGCGCGGTTCACCGTTCTGTCGGGGGCGAATGTTCCATCCGGATTGCCGTTGATCACTTTTTTATCGGCAAGTGCGCTGATGGCAACCGCGTAGGGGTTCGAGACCGAGACATCGGGAAAAGAAGCAGCACTTGCTGCAAGCGGAAAGAGAGTCTGCGAGAGGAGGGCGACAGACGCGCCAATTGTCCAAGCGTTACGCATAGAGAAAGAGGGGGTGGAAATTGCTTGGTTCACACTCTACAAGTGAACACTTTACTTATACAACGCTCCCTCCTTTATATAGGCTGGAAGAATAAATGCTTTTGTGATGCAACGCGCAATTACATTGCGGGAACAGTCCGCGTCATTTTGTAGATGACTCCTTTTACATCATCGGAGACATAGAGCGTTCCGCCTGGTTCAATCATCAGTCCCACTGGCCGGCCGGAGACCGCGTTTCCGTTCAGCCACCCGCTCACAAAATCCTGCGGCTCGCCATTGGGCTGCCCTTCTGCATCCAGTGGAATGCGCACAATCTTGTAGCCGACTTTTTCGCTGCTGTTCCACGAACCATGCTCTGCTACCAACAGGTCATACCACATCTCTTCGGGCCATCCTTCTTCGGGCACAAAGGCGAGACCGAGTGGTGCCACGTGTGCCGGGAGCTCAATGCGCGGCGCAACGGTTGCTGCGCAATCGAAGTCACCCGGCATTTTTGTATCGGCGATTTTATTTCCATAACAGTAGGGCCAGCCGTAGTGGGACCCATCCGTGATGACATTCACCTCATCGGGAGGAACAGTATCGCCCAGTGTGTCGCGTCCCATTTCGGTCGCAAACATGTCGCCATTCACATAACTCCAATCAAAGAACACCGCATTGCGAAGCCCGCGCGCGACAATCTTCTGATCCGATCCATCCGCATTCATCGACATGATAGTGCCATTCTTCTCGTTGGCTTCCACACACGAATCACACGTGGAACCAATCGAGACATAGAGCCGGCCATCGGGACCAAACCCGAGTGACCGTGTGAAGTGCCGTCCTCCCGGCGGAAGGGTGGCAATAGTCTGCACCGGCGCATCGGAATAGAGCACCGCTTTTTTGATCGCATTCTCCTCCGCTATATAAAGAACCGATCCGCTGCCGACCGTGCTCGGACCAATGGCCAGACCATGAGGCTTCTTGAACCCTCTGAAAATATCATAGTGATTGGTGACCGTTCCCCCGCTTCCGATTTCCCGGAGTGTGACAATCCCCTCGCTCGTGCGGCTCACCCAGATTCCGCCAAAGTTATCCCGTGCCATTACGCGTGCTCCTTTCAGTCCAGTGGCAAAGATTTCCATTTTCATATCATCCGGAATCGACAGGCCCAAGCCGGTATCGTCGATACCCGGCTGATGGGTGATAGTGGATGATGTTGCCGCCGATGAAAGCAAACTACCGGATCCCGTATTCGGGGTGGGAGTTGCAGTGCAGGCAACGAGGAAAAGAGCGGTGATGAGGGGAAGGTGTGGGCGCATGTATATAAGACTACCAGAAAGCAAAAGACTTACCGGACTTTGCTCCGCATTCTTTTCCAGGGCTTACCCTAGACAAACCCTCCAAAAAACGTTAAGCTTGGTCGTCGCACCGCGCTTCGCCGCGGGGCGCGTTTTTCGTATTCTGGACATTTTTCTGTACAAATCGGTATCCGAAGAACATCCTCGTTTATTCTCAATCTCATCCCTCAATCTCCCCATATGGATTCCATAGTCGTGAAAGGTGCCAAGATGCACAACCTCAAAAATATCGATGTCACCATCCCCCGCAACAAGCTGACGGTGATTACCGGAGTCTCCGGATCGGGCAAATCGACCCTCGCGTTCGATACGATTTTCGCTGAAGGACAGCGTCGGTACGTGGAGTCCCTCTCCGCCTACGCCCGTCAGTTCATTGCACAGATGGAAAAACCGGAGGTTGATTCAATCGAAGGCCTATCTCCAGCCATTTCTATTGATCAAAAAACTGCGCCAAGAAATCCGCGTTCGACGGTAGGAACTGTCACGGAAGTGTATGACTACATGCGTCTTCTCTGGGCAAAAATAGGTAAAGTACACTGCCCCGTATGTGGACGCCTGCTTGAACGTCAGTCCTCCAGCCAGATTGTCGATACCATCGCCAATATGCCAGAAGGGAAAAAGATCTACCTCCTGGCTCCGCTTATAGAAGGAAGAAAAGGTGAGCACCTGAAGATTCTGGATGCCGTGCGCCGTGAAGGCTTTGTCCGTGTACGCATTGATGGCGATATTGTCACCACTGACGAAGAAGTGACGCTCGATCCCAAGAAAGCCCATACCATCGAAATTGTGGTCGATCGTCTCGTTGTCCGTGATCTTGCTATAAAGGAAGGCGAGACCAACCCACACCGTTCCCGCCTGGCGGATTCCATTGAACTCTGTTTAAAGAAGAGCGAAGGGTCCATCATTGTGCTCGATGCCGATACCAACGAAGAAATCCGCTTCTCGGAGTCGTTCGTCTGTCCGGATCATCCGGGTCAGCAGGTACCGGATCTCGAACCCCGCAGCTTCTCCTTTAACTCCCCGCATGGAGCGTGCGACGAATGTCATGGACTTGGTTCCATTCTCCAGGTGGATGAGGGATCGATTGTCCCCAATGAGAATCTGACCCTTGCGGAAGGTGCCATTCATCCGTGGACCACCTCCGCCAGCCGTATGGGATTCATGGTAAATATTCTGGAAGCACTCGCCAAGACCGTGGGCTTCAGCATGTCGACTCCGTGGAAGACTCTTAAAGATGAACATAAGGATGTGATTCTGCACGGGTACGAACATCAGCTCATGGTCAAAATGGACGGGCGTTTTGGTGCTGAATATAAAACAACCTACGAAGGCGTCATCGGAAACCTCCAGCGCCGCCACAGCGAAACCGATTCCACCTACGTCCGCAGCCAGATCGAAGAATACATGCTCGAACTCCCCTGTCCGTCGTGTAAGGGACAGCGTCTGAAAAAAGAAATCCTCGGTGTGACGGTGGGAGACAAGAATATCGTGCAGGCAACTGATATGAGCATTGATGAAGCAGAAGTCTTCTTCTCTGCCCTTATGCCGCCGGATAAGAAGAATCTGAAAGAAGTGACCGATTTCCAGCTGAGCGCCTATGAATTCACGATTGTGAAGAAGGTGCTGCAGGAAATCGTGGCACGTCTCACCTTCCTCCAGAATGTGGGGCTCACGTACCTCACGCTCTCCCGCTCCGCATCCACACTCTCTGGAGGGGAAGCACAGCGCATCCGCCTGGCAACCCAGATCGGATCGGCACTGGAAGGAGTGCTCTACGTGCTGGATGAACCGTCCATCGGTCTGCACCAGCGCGATAACTCCCGCCTGATTGCAACGATTGTAAAACTCCGCGATCTGGGCAACACCGTGATTGTGGTGGAGCACGACGAAGAAACAATGGAAGCAGCAGATTATCTGCTCGAAATCGGACCCGGAGCGGGAAAGTACGGAGGAGCAGTGGTGGCACAGGGTATCCCGAGTGAACTCATCAAAAATGCAGATTCCATTACGGGCCAATATCTCAGCGGCAAACGCTTCATCGAAATTCCGAAAAAGCGCAGGCAGGGCAACGGCAAGTTTATTGAAGTGAAAGACGCGCATCATCACAACCTGCGTCATGTGGATGTGAAACTCCCCCTCGGTACCTTTATTGGAATTGCCGGCGTATCGGGCTCCGGAAAATCGAGTCTGATCCACGGTATTCTGGCCCCGGAACTCTTGCACCGTTTGAACAAAGCGCACACAAGGGCGCAGAACGTGGGCAGTTTTGAAGGCATTCAGTATCTGGATAAAGCCATTGTGATCGACCAGTCCGCCATCGGACGCACGCCACGTTCAAACCCTGCAACATACACGGGGATCTTCACCGATATCCGCGATCTCTTCGCCGCCACTCCCGAAGCCAAGCTCCGTGGCTACCAGCCCGGACGCTTCAGCTTCAACGTAAAAGGCGGACGCTGCCAGGAATGCGAGGGGGACGGCATGAAGAGGATTGAAATGCACTTCCTGCCCGACGTGTGCGTAACCTGCGAAGTGTGTCATGGACGGCGCTACAACCGCGAAACACTGGAAGTCACGTACAAGGGCAAAAATATCAGCGAAGCCCTGAACATGAACGTGAAGGAAGCCATCGACTTCTTCGGTGCCATTTCCACGCTCAAGAAAAAACTGCAAACACTGGAAGATGTGGGACTCGGCTACCTGCACCTGGGACAAAGTGCAACCACGCTCTCCGGAGGTGAAGCACAGCGTGTGAAACTCGCAACCGAACTGCTGCGCCGCTCCACAGGACAGACCTTCTACATTCTCGATGAACCGACCACGGGTCTGCACTTCGAAGATATCCGCAAACTGCTGGAGGTCCTGCAGAGACTGGTTGACAAGGGAAACACTGTGCTCGTGATCGAACACAACCTTGATGTGCTCAAGACCGTCGATTACATTGTGGATCTTGGACCGGATGGCGGATCGGGCGGAGGATTCATTGTCGCATCCGGTACGCCGGAAGAAGTGGCGAAGGTGGAAAAGAGCTATACCGGACACTATCTGAAAAAAATGCTAGAGAAGCAGAAGGCACGGTCCTGATCCTTCCTCTATAGTGATCCCCGTGGCTCATCCCTGTGCCAAACGATCGGCTCTGCAGGCACTGATCTTCGATGGCGCGATTGTCGGCATCCTCGCCATAAGTGCTGCCACGCTCAGTTGGACCATTCCCCTGCTCACATCCTCCCTTGCCATCAGCCCCGTGTATCGCGGACTGCTGGTGCTTGCGAGCATTGTGATGGGTGGAGGCGCACTGCTGGTACTCTGGGGATCATTCATTGAACCGCTCCTGGTCTTTGCGCGTCGCAAAACTGTAGCTATACCACTGCAGACCAGCCTGCGTATTGCAGTGGTCAGTGATTTTCACGTAGGGGTATATCACAAGAAACGCTTTGTCGAAAAAATTGTACGTCACATCAATGCACTCACACCCGATCTGATTTTGCTCCCGGGTGATTTTCTGGATGATGAAGAATCGGATATCGCTGATCTCTCCCCCCTGAAAAATCTCCGTGCAAAATATGGCGTATTCGCCACAACGGGGAACCACGATGCCGGCGCCTACATGTCCCACTTCCGCAGTATCCCCTACTTTAAAAAAGACCGCACCGAGGATATCAAAACACTGCTCACCTCTTTTGGGATCATATTCCTGCGTAACGACACACACACGCTGCAAATCAACGGAGAAACACTGATTGTAGCCGGCACAGACGACCCATTCATGCGCTCCTTCGATCCCGCAAAAACATTCCGCTCCATTCCCCCGCACGCCCCCGTCATTCTCCTCTCGCACGTTCCCGATATCATCCTCGAACAAGAATCACGCCGCGCGCACCTGATTGTCTCCGGCCACACGCACGGCGGCCAGATCCGCCTCCCGATCATTGGCGTCATGTACAAAATCCCCGATAAAATCGGCAAACACTTTGATCGCGGTATTTTTAAAATCACGAAAACCTGCACACTCGCGATCACCGAAGGAGTGGGAGTAACCGGCGTGAGGGCAAGACTGTTTTGTCCGCCGGAGATTCTTTTGATCACTACGTTTTCGAGGTGACCTAAGGGACCGAGGTGTCAGATACGTTGGTCACCTTGGAAACATAGGTCACGTTGGCTACCTCTGTTGTGAAAGGAAATAGAAAAGGTGACCTAAGGGACCAAGGGGACCGAGGTATGGCAACACATTGGTCACTTTGGAAACATAGGTCACGTTGGCTACCTCTGTTGTGAAAGGAAATAGAAAAGGTGACCTAAGGGACCAAGGGGACCGAGGTATGGCAACACATTGGTCACTTTGGAAACATAGGTCACGTTGGCTACTTCCACTTAATCGAGCACCCAATCGCATTCACCTCATGTGCCGGTGGCTCCTCCCCTTTCACCATAGCAGCCAAGGCATCACGAAGATTGTGCTCTGTGACAGCATCCGGATCACGCCAGTTATCATCAATCCGCCCCTTATACTTGAGCTTCCTTTCCTGATCGAACGCAAAACAGTGCGGCGTACACAGTGCTCCGAATGCCTTCGCCACTTCCTGCGATTCATCGAGACAGTACGGGAAGGGATAGGCCTTCTCATTGTGCCGCACGATCATCTGCTCGAAGGAGTCTTCGGGATAATTTGTGGAATCGTTACTGTTGATGAGCACAAACTGCACGCCTTCTTCATCAAAATGATTCGCCAGATCCACAATCCTGTTCTCGTACGCCTGCGCATACGGACAGTGATTGCAGGTAAAAATCACCACGAGCACTTTGTCTGCAATCAAATGCGTATCCACCGTAACTCCATCGGTTGCGGGAAGAGAAAACGGAGGAAGCGGATCGTTGATCTTGAGCGTGGTGGAGTTTTCGTTGATGAGAACCATGGATGAGAGAGGGAATAGGTTTTAGCTTATAGGTTTTAGGAGAGCCGGCAAACAATATTCCAAGAAACCTATCACCTAACACCTATAACCTATAACCTATAACCTATAACCTAGAATCATGATTCGTCACTTCACCGCCTCCGCCTTCGTCATCGATTCCCAAAAAAGAGTCCTTCTCTTGTGGCACAAGAAATCGCAGAAGTGGATGCCTCCCGGTGGACATATCGATGAAAACGAATTGCCCGAAGATGCAGCGGTGCGTGAGTGTAAAGAAGAGACGGGAATCGATGTCGAAATTGTGAACGAAACCCAGGACGATCTTTTTGCAGCCAATCCCGCAGAGGGCAGCATCCTCAAAAGACCCGTCTTCTTTTTACTGGAAACAATTGAAGCACGCCCTGCACACAACGAGCCTGCGCATGAACATATGGATTTTGTGTATCTGGCAAAACCGATAGATGAAACACAAACGCTCACGCTTGCAGAACATGAAGGCGAGGAATTGCGGTGGTTTACCAAAGAGGAAGTAATGCGGATTCCGGATGGAGAGATTTTTGCGAATGTGCGACGCTTTACGGCACTTTTATAGATTAATGCCGCATCTCTCGAAGCATGTCCATGTAATCATGATACGCAATTTTTCCTTCGACAAAATCAGAATAACAATCAAGATGTGTGTCCACATATTCCCCCAAAGTAGCAGGGTCGGCGATTTTTTTAATTTTCTTCGCGGTATAAAGCGACTGAGCAACGACCACTTTTAATTCAGGGACCATCATTCTTCTGCCATCTATAAGTCCACTACGCCTGTTAAATGCATTCCCTGCATATGTTGCACATTCCTCACCACGTTCCTGACGATGCATAGGATCACTGGTGACAATAAGCGGAATACCATTTGTCAGACCAATATCAGCAGCTCGTTCTATCAGTTCATGATCTCTTGGATTATTGCGCAAATTACAGGATCCAGGCGCGGATAAAATCATGGCATTTAATGTTCTGGGATTTTTTTTGGACGCAAACTCCATTATATCAACAAGATTTTGATAATTCGAAAAAGGATCGACTGAATACGATTCCACTCCCGGCAGCAGTTTATAACGCACATTTGTTAATCCCGTTGGATAGTTCACATTTTGCGGATTATCGAAAAGCCAGTTGGGAATCGATGCATTATTGGAATGTGCGATCGGGAAAAATCTGTTATCCAATGGATCGGGCCCGGTGGTTTCCCTTTTTCGTGTTCCACGGGCAGGACGCAATAACGAGCCAACCACTGTGCCGATTTGCCCGTTCATACGACTATCCATGCTGAGACGAAGAGCATTCGCTAAATTATTTGCTGCATCACTTTTCCCCTGATTGATAGGACCTTCTGCATCGTCTGGTCTTTTAGGAGATGCATATTGCGCCATAGTAATGACAACACTCCGGCCGCCCAATGCTTCAGGAGAAATTCCATCTGCCATTGCCTGCGATAAATAGGCAGAGGAATCTGTTCCTGTACAAATAATGATATTTCCTTTTGTTTCACGAAGAATATCGCGCACGCCCTGCACCGCTCTTTCCAGTGTGTCCACTTCAAAATCTGCACTATCCAAAAAAACTTCAGATTCTTTTACAAGGGGCAATATAGGATAACGCTCTTTCACGTCATCGGGCATTTGAAAATTGAGCAGCTCAAGTGCGCAGTGCGCGCCTCCGATCAGAAGTACATC
>CAYRQG010000044.1:0-8929 GCA_964426345.1 uncultured Candidatus Peribacteria bacterium | reverse complement strand
TGTTTTTCCTCCTGGAATGTGTCATTCATCTTTGTGATTTCCTGGGCATTTTTTGCCCGGGCTTTTTCGACGCGCGCCTGCTCTGCCTCTTCGTGGGCAACAAGACCGGAAACGCTCTCTTCCTCTGTGGAATGGGTCGGTGTGGACATAGAACGTGGTGAAAAGTAAGTGAAAATGGACTTTGTCCGCGCGTTAGTACCCTTTTCCACAATAAAAATCAAGGGACTATAGGGAACTGCCGAAATAAAATATAAACCATCAAAAAGCAGTGAAAACGCTTTTTGCTTGAAATTTTTGCCTCAACAGACAAATGAAATATACTCACTCTGTCCTCTCCCCCTTCTTCTATTATGAGTACACTCACGTGCGGTGCCTGCGGTATGGAAATTGATATCTGCCCCGACTGTGGCGGACGCATTTGCACCGACGGCTGCGTCGACAGAGCGGAGGACGGCTGCAAGTGTGAGTACGTGGGCGATGAAAAACCGGAAGACGACGAAACGGTTTAACGTCTGTTCTTACTAGAGGATGATTGTACGCGCACAGCTTTTCTGGATGATGTCTGGCTGGCTTTGCGGAGTGCAGGCTTTTTGACTGACTGCCGCGGGAGAGAACCATACATCGGCATGGCAGCTCCCTGCAGTGGAACTGCGTGATAGCGCTCAATGGTGAAGAGCGAGAGCGAAAGCATGAATACTGCAGCGACCAAAATGGCGGATGCGTATTTTTCTGCAAAAGATATGGGGGGTTTCATGGGAGGGGATGGGTGTGGATGTTGCATTTAGTATACGCTTTTCCGCCTTTTTAGCCAGGAATGCAGTCTTTAGGGCAATGATAATATTTGCTAAATTTAATAATAAATGTTATAATAACAATAAATCTATGAACACACAAACCATGCAATCATCCGGGAAAATGGTGTCTGTCCGCACACTTGAACGCGAAATGCTGATTGCGGGCTTGGTGTGGGTCATTCTGGGAGGAATCTGCGTCGTAGCAGCAAATGCATGGGCTGCGACGATCTAAGTGAATCATCGATTTAATATTGCGGCTGAAGGTCCCTCCTGATACTGTTTGCCGGCTCTGACAAAGCAGGTGACACGTTTTTTATAGTCCGGTGACCACCTTCACGCATTCACATCATGGTTCCGTAGCTCAATTGGTTAGAGCGCTTCCCTGTCACGGAAGAGGTCGCGGGTTCGAGTCCCGTCGGGACCGCCATCTATACTGGCCACAAATAGACTATTTTATTGAATAATAGTATTTTACGAAACTAAATTGACGCGAGCAGCAGTGTTCGCACCGAATTTAGGCCGTTCTTTGAAAGAATCGGCTGAGATTTTAAAAGCGGATGCGTGTGCATCTGCATGCAGGAAGTATGGGAACATTTTTAGGGAACGAAGAATAATGACTCAACCTCAAGTACTGGCAATGGGCGCGGATTTCAGCACGGACACGTTTACTGCGGCGATTGGAGACAGTACTCCTCAGGTCCTAGAGACGATCGCATTCAAACATCAGGATGAATTTGGCGAGAAGTATGGCCTGCAGAAAGGAGGATACATCGAGCGCGATGGAGGCGTTGTGGGCGTACCCTACGGATTGATCTGGGACGGTCTTGATTTGATGCTGGAACGTATAGTTGCCGCCATCAAGACAAAAGGGCTGGACCCCAAGCAACTGAAACGCATCACCATCAGTGCACAGCAGCATGGGATGGGTGCATGGAAGAAAGGAGGTTATGAGCAGCTTGATGCATTTGGCGCCGATCCCACTCAAGAGTGTAGCGGAGACTTTGCCAATCTCTTCGCAACAGAGATGGCAACGAGCTGGCGAGACACATCTACAAAAGAGTTTTGCGAACAGCTGGAAGACGAGCTGGAGCCAAAAAAATGGGCGCAAATTTCTGGATCTGCACCGTCGCGGTCTTTGCGATTTTTAGGTCCGCAAGCCGAAGATCTCTTTTCTAAAAATCGAGATGCATTCAATAGCACAGAGCAGTTCACGGTCATCGCCTCTATCATTGCAGCACTGCTGACCGGAAGGCCCCAGGGGATTGGTGGCGATGAGGCAAGCATGACATTGCTCATGAACTTGCAAACAGGAAAATGGGACGATCAACTGCTGCGGAATTTTCCTGAAGAACTTCGCGAGCGATTGCCCAAGATAGTTCCTCCAGGAGTCACGATTGGCACGATTTGGTCATACTGGGCAGAACGACACGGACTGGCGACTGATTGCATCGTCAACATGGGCTTTGGCGATAACATCGCCGCGGCCATAACAGGTCGGGGCGTCATGCTGAGTCTGGGCAGTAGCGGAACCGTGTATCAGGAACTGCAACATCCAACACATGATCCCCATTTCCATTGTCATGTGTTACGAGGTGCAGAAAGGTATATGGCAATGTTCTGTACGGATCAGTGTGGGAAACTGGCGAATGAAGTGCGAGAAAGAGTGTCTCTGAATTGGTCACAATTTGACTCGCTAGCGGCATCACCCCAATGGGTAGATCCGGAAGAATGGGTCTTTCCGAATAGTGATGGCTTGATTAGTTATGCCACACAAAATCACGATGCCATTCCGGGGGCGGTAGCGCGATCCATCATTGGAAATATGCATCGACACTGTGCATTTTTGGGAAGTCCGGAAAGCATTGTCATCACGGGCGGGTTTGGTACTAAACCCATCGCGCAGATCATCGCAGATATGTGGCAAACACCCGTATCAATCACGCCAAAGGTAAACAGAGTAGCCTATGGTTCTCTCATCTGGAGCCTCTCCATGCACACAGGAATGACCATTGGAAAACTGGCATCTTATCTCTGTCCGCAAGGAGAGGTAATCAAGCCAGATCCAAAGCGTATCGATTTTTATAACCTTTGGAGGAACAACTTCAATAAAAAATTCCCGATGTAGATCACAGTAGCTCAGCCGTATCAAAGACACACCACTCCTCTCGTTGGCATCGCGCCGGCGAGAGGATTTTTTATTTCAAATATAACAGCGGATTTTTCTTCTCTCCATTCACCCGCACTTCAAAGTGCACGTGGATACCCGTGGCGCCGTACACTTGTCCGGTGTTTCCCATGTAGGAAATATTCTGGCCGCGCGTGACGGTATCGCCCTTCTTTACGTAGAGCTCTTTGTTGTGGGCGTAGAGCGTAATGAGGTTGTTGCCGTGATCAATTTCAATCACGTTTCCGTATCCTCCATCCCATCCATAATCCGCACGAATAACGGTTCCGGCTTCGGCAGCGTAGACCGGACCTCCACCTTTCTGCTGGATATCGAGTGCGTAGTGGCCGGGGTGGAAGTATTGGGTGATGGAACATTTTTCACACGGCATATGGAGAATGCCCGGCGTATCGGCGGCAATGGTAGTGAGCGGTTTGCCCGGAGACGGGGGAGCGGGTTTCTTGACCACAGGAACTCCTGGCTTTGAGGGATTGGTGGCAATTTCCACCGGCTTGGCGACGATCGGCTTCCCGCCGGGAATAATGAGTTCCTGGCCGGCCAGAATGAATCCTCCGTCGATTTTATTCTGCGATGCAATGTCTGCGGCAGGCACACTGTAAATTTCGGCAATGCGGTTGAGCGTCTGTCCGCGCGTGACTGTATGCAGCACTCCATCCACCGGCAGAATGACGAGCTGCTGTCCAGGTTTGAGCTGCGCGTTGTCTGCCAGATTGTTTGCGTTCCGGACAGTGTCAGCTTTGATATTATATTTGGCTGCCACCTTTTCAAGGCTGTCACCGTTCTGAACGGTGTAGAGAATGCCCTGCGCGTACGCGCGGCGGGAACCTTGTTCAGTGAGCGAACTGGATTTCATGAGGAAGCCGTCTTCCACGAGCAGGTACTGCGGCACATCGGTCATCACATCGCCGCCACTCTGAGCCATGGCTTCTTTGGGGATGTACGGTGGCAGCAAGGCACCAAGGAGGAATGCGGTTATACACACCAAACGCACGCGCAGGGACAGCCAGTGGCGGAGTGACGGGTGACGCACAATCAGCGGGAGGCAACGACGGAACGCAGAGCGGTGAGGATATGACGCATGTCGGCGTAGCGATCACGGGAATGCAGCAGGACAACGACATACCGTTGACCGTTTTCTTCCACAATGGACAGCAGACACTGTCCGGCAGCATCGGTGGTTCCCGTTTTACCGGCGGTGACGAAGCTGTCTTCGTGCAGAAGTTCATTGGTGTGATTGAGTGCCATCACGGTGCCGTTGATACTGGTGATTTTGGTATCGGCGGTGCCCATGCGATTGGCGATTTCGGGATAGCGCATCACGTACATGGCAAGCCATGCGAGCTCCTGCGGCGTGGATGTTTGCTCCGGCGCATCGAGTCCGATCGGATTATTGTAGGAGGTGTGGACGAGCCCGAGAGATTTCGCGCGGTCGTTCATTTCTTTTGCAAAATCGCTCACAGTCCCGCTATGGAAACGTGCGAGTGTGACTGCAGCATCGTTGGAGGAAATAATCAGCATGGCAGACAGCAGATCTCCCACCGTAAAGGTGTCGCCCGGGGTGAGGTGATCGTTATCGTTGCCGATTGTTTTTAAAATATCGGCGGGGACTTTCACTTTTTCATTCATGGCGTGGTGCTCCACAATAATCAGCGCTGTCATGAGTTTGGTGAGGCTTGCCATGGGACGCGCGACGGTACTGCTGCGTTCAAACAACGTTTGTCCGCTGCGGAGATCCATCACGATCACTCCCGACGCCGAAAGCGAAGGAGAAATAGCCTGCAAAGGAGAGGTGCCGCTTTGGGTAAGCGCGGGGGGCGCAACAGAGAGTTCTCCGGTGAGTGCCCGCGTGTGACCGCTCAGGCCCCAGACCGGAATCATCCCCATCAGCAGCACGGATAAGAGGGGTCCGTACATTGGTGAAAGTTTACCAAGATTCGCCCTTGTGGGAAGCGGAGGAGGCAAGATAACTTTCATCTTTTTTTTCATTTGTAAATGATTTTATTGGCTATCCGCAGGTCCACATACTGCTTTGCCGTTCCCGCGGGAACGGTCTCCAGGAAGAGCTTGTAGCGGGCCAACTGTTCGTCGGACGGCGTGCGCATATCAAACCAGAGCGCAATCGTTGCCGTCTGCAGGTGGTACTCGCGCGCGCGCAGATAAATCGTGCGGCTTTTGATTGTCTGGTTAAACTGCGTTTGAAGTGCTTCTTCGGTCTTTTTCATCGTGTCCAAAAATTCGGAAGTGAGGAGCGGCTTCCAGGGGGAGGGCTTCACGCCCCAATCCACAATGCGCAGCAGCGGGAGCACTGCACCACTCCGGGATTGGCTGAGTGTGTAAGACACATAGAGCCCGTCTTTGGTGAGGAAGTCACTGCCGCTTCCCGACGGCACCACGGGATTGGTGCTTTTTTGATCCGGAGTTTCAATGGACAGACGGTAGCCGATGGGGCGCAGTGTCAGACGAACCTGCAACGATGACGGATAATCTTTGCGGATGGTGACTGTGGAAAGATCGGGCACGGCACTGCGGCCGGCTGCAGGCAGATCGGTGGTGAGCAGTGCAGGAATATCTTCTACAGACAGAAACGGCATCCGTCTCCCGAAGAGCGGCTTGAGCGCTTCCTGAATGAGCGCGGAATCCAATCGGCCGTCACTGCGGGCGACATGAATTTCTTTCACATTCAGAATCGGCGAAAAAATGCCGATACCGAGCAGCAGCACCAGCAGCGTACACACACCACCCACCGCAATGCGGAAGAAAAACGGCCGCAGAGCATTCATGCGCCGCTGCCATTGTTGTGCCAATCTCTTCCAGCGTTGCCAGCGATAGCTCCGTTGCTGCGAATGCCGGCGTCTGACGAGACGCCGTGTTTGCGGAGTTACGGTCCGATTAAACCGCTGCGGGAGTTTGCGTGGCTTGCGGAGCATCGGGGGTCATTGTAGAGGAGAGGGCGCGTGGGACGAAGGAATTGATGGCGATCCCGCTTCGCTCTCCCGTGACAAAATACCGGGATAGTTATCGGTTACCGGTTATCTGTTATCGGGTTTGGGAATTTCTTTTTTAAAAATGAGAAAGATCGCTCATTCTCCATTCTCAATTCTCCATTCTCCATTCATACTCTCCGCATGAAGATCGCTCTCGTAGCTGACTGGCTGGTGACATTTGGTGGCGCAGAACACGTGATTGCTGAATGGCGATATCTTTTTCCGGAGGCGCCGATCTTCACGACTGTCGCAAAAAAAGGATCACTGGGAAAATTAAATGGCATGGAGATACACACCAGCAGCTTGCAGCGTTTGTATAGATGGATAGGAAAGCACCAGCTGCTTCTGCCTTTCATGCCCAAAGCTATTGAGAGTCTGGATGTGCGTGGATACGACGTAGTACTCAGTTCATCGCACGCGGTGGGCAAAGGTGTGATGGTGGATGCAGCAACCCTGCACGTTTGCTACTGCCACACGCCTGTGCGCTACGCATGGGAAATGGAAGACGAATACCTGCGCGATTTCCGTGTGCCGCATTTCCTGCAGCGCCGCATCCGCAAAGAATTGAGCAAACTGCGCCGCTGGGATCTAACGAGTGCGAAGAGGGTAGATGTGTATATCGCAAACTCCACGACCACACAGGAACGCATTAAGCGTATCTACAATCGCGAGAGCGTCGTGATTCCGCCTCCTGTTGACGAGCGTTTTTTCGACACTGAACGTAAAAAGATGAAAGCGGAAAGTTATTTCCTGGCAGTCGGGCGCCTGGTTCCGTACAAGCGTTTTGATTTGCTGATTGCACTCGCAAACGAATTGAAACTGCCGCTGAAAATTGCGGGCAGAGGACAGGATGAAACGCGTCTGAAAAAACTTGCCGGACCCACGGTGGAATTTTTGGGATTTGTACCGGAAGAGGACTTACCCGCTCTGTACCCACAGGCCGAGGCACTCTTTTTCCCGCAGTACGAAGATGCGGGCATTGTGCTGCTGGAAGCGCAGGCAAGCGGCATACCGGTTATTGCCTACAACGCCGGAGGCGCCACCGACATGGTGCAGGACGGAAAGACGGGCGTGTTTTTTGCAGAGCAAACTCTCGAAAGCATCCGCGATGCTCTCACGCGATTCAAAGCGCACACATGGAATCATGATGCAATCCGCGAACGCTGCCGCGCATTTTCCCAAACGCACTTCCGGAAACTTCTGCTCGCCGAAATCGAGAAGGCATATGCTGCCTTTCAGAAAGGCGAGTTTGTGCGCTGATGTAATGAAGGTAGACTGGCACGCATGCACAGAAACGCAGATTCCCACAAAGGCGAAAACGGAAAAGTAGCGGTGATCGGCGGATCGGAACATATGCATGGCGCACCGATTTTTTCGGCTCTAGCCGCAGAAGCGAGTGGCGTTGACCTCATTCACATTGCGCTGCCTCTGCCGCATCAAACCACAGCGGCGGTTGCATCGCTCAATTTCCAGGTGTTCACGTTCCGCGGCAACGAACTTCGCAAAGAAGACACCGGCCCCATGCTCCAGATCCTTGCAATTATGGACTGCGCAGTGATCGGTCCCGGCCTCTCGCGTCACCCCGATACGCTCTACGCAATCGAACAGGTAATCAGCGGCGCACCGTGTCCGCTGGTGATTGATGCTACAGCTCTGCAGTCAAATACACTCGCACTTATTGCAGGACGCGGCGCGGTCCTCACACCACACTTGGGCGAGCTTGAACGCATGGCAATCCCCGTGGATGAAGTGGCGCAGCGTGCGAAGGTGGCCAATACCACATTCCTGCTGAAAGGAGTGACGGACAAAGTGACTGGGCCGGATGGCGAGACACATGAAATTGCAGGAGGAAATGCAGGACTCACAGTAGGTGGAACAGGCGATGCGCTGGCAGGACTTACGGCAGGGTTAATCGCCCAGCAAATGCCACCGGTGGACGCTGCGGTTTTGGCGAGCAGAGTCATTAAAACAGCAGGTGATCAGCTCTTCCAGGAAAAGGGGTTCCGCTACACGACGCACGATGTGATTGAACTGATTCCCTACATTCTCCACGAGATTGAGGGATGAGATTGGGATGAAGAGACGGAGTATGATGTTGTTGTGTTGAAAAAAGATTCTATCTTTGCGGCATTCGCAGATCGTATCCGGATTGATTTTTTGGGGCGCGACAAAACTATTCAGAATGATAGTGATGCGGCGCGGGTTTTGGGTGTAACGACGATTGCATCGGCACAGCAGGTGCACAGAAATATGACGGTGATTGCTCATGAACCCATGAAAAGAGCCGAAGGAGCGGATGGGATCATAACTACAACGCCCAATCTCACGCTCCTGATGCGCGTAGCGGATTGCCAGAGCTTTGTTGTGTATGATCCGACCAAAAACATTGTCGGCGCTCTCCATGCCGGTTGGAAGGGCATTGTGGCGGGTGCGATTCCGGCATTTTTGGACATGATGAAAGCGCAGGGAAGCAATCCTGCTGACGTGTTTGTGTACGCAGGTCCGTCACTCTGCCAACGTTGTGCGGAATTTACCGATCCTGTGAAAGAGTTGCCGGGCATTGATCACAGATTTTTTGATGGACGCTGTGCCGATTTGCGCGGAGTAGCGGATCAGCAGTGGATGAATGCAGGAATCCTGATGGAGCATGTGGAACGATCACCGGACTGCACGAAATGCAGGAATGATCTGTATTGGAGCTACAGAGGAGGCGATCGGGAGGCGGTGAAGAATGGCTATGAGAATGTGCTGGCGTGTACGATTCTCTAATTATTGGCTCAGCATCTTCCGGATATTCGCCAAATGCGTCTGCGCTTTTTCGTAAGTAGGATTGATGCGAATCAACTTCTCCAATAACTCTGCAGCTTCTGCGAGTTTTCCAGTCTGTGCATCGACAGCAGCGAGGTGATAGAGCGTATCGGGATCGGAAGAGTTCAGTTCGTATGCTTTCTGTAGGGCAGTGTGTG
>CAYRQG010000043.1:856-9003 GCA_964426345.1 uncultured Candidatus Peribacteria bacterium | reverse complement strand
CCGGAAACGACAGCAATGTTTCAAATTCCGCTTCTGTCATATGCATCCCCTCCTCTCCTCCAAGAGAGATCCGCGGTAAGAAAAAATCAAGAAAGCGCTCAAACATGCGTTAATGATAGAAAATGAGACCCAAAGCGTCTTGTGGCTCATAGAAAGAATTGGTACCCTGCTTGCACTTTTGATGCACCTAAAGCCTCAAAAGTGGTTCTGTTGATCGTTAGAACATTCGGGCAATTAGCTCAGCTGGTTAGAGCGTCACATTGACATTGTGAAGGTCGTTGGTTCGAGTCCAATATTGCCCACCATTCGATTCGCAGCCCCGTTGGGGCAATTGCTCACTCATGGTCCTTCGCTTCGCTCGGGCCATTCTTCTTTTTAATTGCAAATCAAATGACAGTGAGCGAAGTCGAACTGCCCTGTGCATTAGGTAATAAACGTTTTTAAATATTGCACATCACATAAAACCCGCGCATATGAGATCGGCCCGCTGCGTAAAAGCAGCGGGCCTGATCCTCTCGTGTCATCCGATTCGATCGCTTTTTTAATTTGGATACTTGAGCATGTTCACAAAGAAGCTCGCGCCATGGTAGGCGAAGAAAATGGGAACAAGGATCACAAGATCCAATGCTCCAATAGTCCTCAAGCTCATTGTATAGCCGTAGATAATGACCTCACCGATCTGCGCCAGTGTGAAGATGGCAGTCACTGTCGGAAGCAAGTATCCAGGCTGCTCGATTTTGTCAAAAAACATTGCAATCGACAGAGCCGAAACGGTGCCCAATGCTGTTACAACAATGAAGGGAATATCCTTCAAGGTCACTCCCCAAATCATTGCAGCTATACCCAAGACAAAAGCGATGCGAAAGATCAGATTGTTCAACCGACGATTCATGACTTAAACCTTTTGAGAGAGGATCGAACATATGCACATACAACAGAGTATGGCATATGTATATATTAAACATATTTCACATAAATGTCAATCATACCCAACACTTTATAAAAGCAAATTTTGGCCCTATTCGTCGATTGGTGTGAAAATAGCTTTCAATGCATGCATCAGCGCACCACCCCATACCGCACTCCCCCGCTCACACTGAAAAGATACTTCAGGAATGTCTGCATGCGATCCGAAATATCGCGCCGGTCCGATGCATACACGGTCGCGCGCGCGTCGTAGATGCCATGAATGCCTCCGAGCTCGGTTAACTTTTTAAAGAGAATCGATCCTTCGCAGTAGTTACAATCCACATCGTAGCCACCCACTTTCAGCGCGGCATCGCGCCGGAAAAAGGAATTTGCCTCCGATGCATTCAAAAATAAATAGCGGCCCTGAAAATTACGCCACGCACTGTGGAGCTGGATACAGAGCTGATGAAGCGGTGATGACGAGAGTTCTTTCACCCAGCCAAATCCTCCCACGCAATCCGGATGTGCATCCACTTCGCTGGCGATGGCTGCAAGCCATTTCCGGTGATGCAGGGTGTCTGCGTCACTTGTGACAATAATCTCTCCGCGCGCAGCCAGCAGCCCTTTTTGGCGTGCGCGTCCGACTCCCGGTAGTGATTCATGAATCACTCTGAAACCGCAGCGCCTGGCCAGTGTTTCTGTAAGTCCACCTTGCGGTTCGCCATTCACTACAATCAGAAATTCACAATCACGGTACGATTGCTCGGCGAGTGAACGGAGGGTCGCGAGCAAGTACTCTCCTTCTTTGTGTGCAGGAATGATGACGGAGATGAAAGGGTGAGCAGGACGTCCGCGGGCTTTCATAATGGCACGCAGTGATGCACATTTTTCGCGAAGCGACCGGTCATCAAACGTTCCGACACCGAATCGTTCGAGTGCACGGATGCGGGGAGGGATGCCGATGAGTGGACTGAACAAGTCCATAGAATTAGTGGGCAAAGCGCGGAAAAAGATCCGGAATCGGATAGCAATCATCCTGTGACCGGTCATCGGAAAGATGTGTCGACAGTTCTGTGTGCACGCGCTCCAGAATCTGTTCGATTTTCGTGAGGAACGTGAGATGTCCGCCCGGGCAGAGAATGACATCTGCCTGCGGAATACTCTCTGCAATCTCCCGCGCAATGGACCACGGCATAATCGTATCGTTTCTGCCGTGCCAGAAGAGCACGCGCTTATCTGCAGGAAACTGATCCAGTGCAAATCCCCAGGAAAAAAACAGACGTGCTTCGTGGATCAATCCCTGAATACCATTGCGCTGCAAAAAGACTGCCTGGTAATCGCGCCACAGAAGTTCCGCAATCAATTCCCTGTTCCCCGGCTGGAGCAGACACGATGTCTGGACAAGCCATGTGTAGAGCCACTGCGGACGGTGTCTGCAGACAAAAAACACAACGCGCAAAATGGACGCAATCAACCAGGGATGTTCGTGACATCCGGATAAAAACATCCGGCGGAACCAGTGCATGTTTTGGAGGTTGCGTAAAATATTGAGCGGCCCGATGCACCCTGCCGCTCCGGTGATGGTGATGCGACCGGGCATCATGTGCGTACACGCCAGTGCGAAACATCCGCCCGCAGACAGTCCGATGCAGGCAGCGGATTCTATCTGCAACGTATCGAGAAGATATTCGATGTCTTTTGCATATGCCGTCATCGATGCAAATGCATGCGGCGTGGAACGTCCGATACCGGGCCGGTTTGGAGCAATAATCCGAAAACCCAGACGCTGTCCGACCTCGTGCGCGAGTGCCGCCTGGTGACACGATCCTAAAAATCCATGAAAGTAGAGCACGGGCTTTCCCTGCGAATCGCCGTATTCGGCGTATTCCAGGATGCGCTGATCCGGGAGACGGAGGAGACTGGTGGGCTTTTGAACCATAGAAAAGTGATGGGAGTCACCTCTCTAGACAGATCAGAATTGGCATTCTGACGAATTTCTCCGATATAATTTATGAATAGAAAATATTATACATAAATAGCAACATCAGCCCCCGGCAAAAAGGCGCGTTTTTTGCTATAATAAGAGGATTTATTCACACACAAACATATGACAGACACTCCCCTTTCCTCCACGCAGGAACAAACCGTTCTTGCCACGTGGGACGCGCCGATTCTTCCGCGGCATGAACGCAGCAGAAAATGGTACATGTGGGGAGGAGGCATTGTAGTTGCAGGTGCTGTGTACGGCATTCTGATTGGATCGTGGGCACTCACACTCGTGATCGTGCTCTGTGGCGCAATGTACTACCTGCTCCGTGATCATGTGCCGCCATCGAAGACCATCGTGATTACGAATAACGGTGTCCTTCTGGAAGAAGTATTCACACGCTGGGAGGACATGAAGGGATTCTGGATTCTGCAGACACCCGGGTATACCGAGCTGCATTTTGTCCCTGTCTCCAAGCGCCGCTCAGACATCCTGATTCAGACGGGTGACCAGAATATCGAGCAATTGCGAATGCTGATTGGCACACATATTTCGGAGTTAACAGACAAACATGAGAATGTTCTTGACGCTTTTATCCGTATAGCTAAACTATAAATGTTGCCGATGCGAAAGCTCTGGCACATAGCTAACCAACAGGTTCCCCACAGGGAGGCCCGTCTTCTGGCGTTTGCGCATGGATCCAATCCTCATGATCCAATCCGCACAGACGGACTCAGTGAGCAGGACATACAAAACCATACACAGCATAATCCCAACATAAGCCCGTCTGGCGATCCCACAGCATCACATGTGACAGATGTTGTACAGAATGAAACTGCAGCTGGAGTTCACGGCGTGCTGGATCCGGACAGCGCAGAAGAGGCGGAAGTGGGAATACCGCAGCACAAATCAGTCCTGGAAAAAGCACGTGAGGTCAGCAGCATGTTTGATGAAATACGCGGAAAACTGAATAACAAAAAATTCAAAGAATATATTGAATCGCAGGGAGCGGATGGCGTGGATGCCTGGAAAAAAACGATAAACTTTTTGGCACAAGAAGATTGGCGTGTGAATGGCGATTTGCTTGCCGCAGAAAATATTGATCAGTGGATGGAAGGACAAATTGAAGCACCACGCGATTTTGTGGCAACAATGGCAGAAATTCTGGAAGATGAACGTGACTCCCTGCAATACATTGATGGCATGGAAGACGTGCTCCACGCACACGCACGTGAAATTGCCAATTGGAATAACATGTCCTACGACCAGCGCATGCCGATCATTAAAGAAATGGCAGAAGCGGGAAATTTTGCAGCAATTTTGGGAAGCATTGAAGCGAAGTCCGATATCCGTAAAGAGGTAGCTGAGGATGAACGGGACAAGATGAAAGTCATGCAAACGTTCTATGATGATCACGAGAAAAAAATGGAATTGGAAGCGGGACAAGGCGGTGCCCGTGTTGGCATTCGCGGGAAAATCAAAGGATTTTTCAATGCAGCAGGAGTGGAATTCTATAGCCCCCTGCAGGTATGGGATGCCTTCCATCTCATTCAGGAAAACTGGCAAAAGGCCTACAAGGATAAGGCAAAACTCAAGACCGGTATTCTGGCAAAGGACCTTCATGGCCTTGTGAAATGGGCTCCGTATGGAACGGAGGTGGGTATCGCACTGGATCAGCATGTGGACCATGATTACTCTGCAGCATCCAAAGAATGGGCCGAACACTTGGAGCACGAAGATGTGGAATGGAGTACGTTGTTCGATTCTCACGGACATCACGGTCCTGCCATGCTGGACCAGATGATTGCCATGGGTGAACGAAACAAGGCAACCGGTATCCTTGAGTACGCTGCCAAGCGCGGATGGCTGTATGACATCAACAAAAACCCGTCTGTCCCGATGGAACAGGTGCGCATTCTCGGACGCCGCCTGATCGATATCTGTCCGCTCGACTGGCGGGATCATCACTTCCACCGCATGAAGACATTCCTCACGTTGCTGCGCGGTCAGAACATGGGTGGCGTGAACTCAGAAATCGAAAAGAATACCAATGAAGTGCAGGGTATTGAAGATACTGAGCTGTTCATCAAGATGATTGACACAAAGCTGGATGATGGAAACCTCTGGGGAGCAGTGGGAGTGGCAGCACGCGCACTGGATCGCGGTCTGAAAGCGGATGTATCGCCGTGGATTATGAACACGTTCCTGAGACACATGGAGGAAAACCATATTGTCCGTGAACATTCAAGCATCATCTTTATCGATAAACTCGGTAAGTTGGCTGCCTACCGCAGCTCCTTCTGTACAGGAATGTTCCAGACCGATCGTAAAGCGATGATGAAATGGATCGAAAACAAAGATGCCCCGGTCGAACAGGCACCGTTCATGGGTAAGATCGTTGCAATGCTCCGTGAAGATATTCTTGATGCCTGTGGCGGCAAAGCAACAAAAAAGGATCTCGACCGTGCGGTATCACTTGTCATGGCGGCGCATCTTCTCGATCAGGAAGAAGTGGAGAACGCAAAACTGGATTCCATTCATTTGAAACCGGGCAGATCCATCAGTATTTACGACAATAAATACAGCTTCTACCGCAATAATCCTGGTGTCATCAACGTGAATCCTGCGGCTCCGGGTATCCCCAAAGAAGATACCGACTACTGGTTCCAGATTTGTGAAAACCAGTACGGAGGAGAGCAGATCTATAAAGAACTCCTCAAAAATGATGGACGCGGTTCCTTCACGAACGAAGACCGCGTGCCGGATTTCTTCGGTCTCGTCATCAAACAGTACGAGCAACTGAAAGCAGCAGGACAACCGCAGGCTGCGGAGAACTTCCGCAGAGAATCAGGGAAAAAGATTACCGATGTGCTCACGCAGACCGCACTCAACGACTCGCGTACAGCAGGTATGTATCTGCTCACACTGCGTCAGCACAGAGCAGGTGAATTCATGTTAAAAACCCTTGTCGAAGAAGGATTTTTCGATATCAATGCCGTTATTGATGCACACTGGCAGCAGAAACAGGGTAAGGACGTGGCAAAAAGCCTTCTTATGCAGCTCAATAACACTGCATTTAAAAAATTGGAAAGTGCACGTACGGCAAAACCGCAAAATGAAGCGCTGTATCAGCAGGCAGTAGCAGAGTTCCGCTCCAACGCCAGACCACCCAACTGGGCAACGACAAAGCAGGAACATTAAAAAGAGTGTAGAGTGCCTCCATGCACATCTCCATTACACGCATCGACCCCACACTCCCCCTCCCCAAATACGAATCAGCAGGCGCTGTCGGGTTTGATTTGGTCACACGCGAGAATACCACTATTGAACCGGGAAAGATCGGCCTGGTGCCGGGAAACGTGATCGTGAAGGTGCCGGAAGGATACGCGCTCTTCCTGATCCCCCGCTCCTCGTTGCCACGCAAAAAAGGACTGATCTGCCCGCACAGCATTGGCGTGATTGATCAGGATTATCATGGAGAGAAAGATGAACTGATGGTGCAGGTGCAGAACATTACAGATGCGCCTGTCACCGTGGAACGCGGAGAACGCATTGCACAGGGTATTTTTGTAAAAGTGGAGAAAGCAGAATGGAATGAAGTTGATTCCCATGGGGCAGAGACGCGGGGCGGGTTTGGATCGACGGGACACGCTGTTGCGTGAGATTGAGGGATAAGGTTGAGATTGAGGGATCGGGTTGAGACTGAGGATGATGGAATGTTTTTAATACATAAGAAAAGAGACCAGGATTTCTCCGTGGCCCCTAATCTCATTTCTTAATCTCAATCTTACTTGCTGATCGGCTTGCGCATAAACGCTGGCACTTCAAGCTCTGCTTCATCCAGCTGTGTGGCGGGCTGCTTCATGCTCACGTCCATTTTGTCGTCTTTGAGGAGGCGTGGATCGGTCATGCGTCCGCTTGCCTGCTGCTGTGTTTCGCCGGCCTTTGTGAGGTAGCGCTGTGCAGGAGTGGAGAACTGTGCGGCCTGCTGTGTTTCTGCGGCATCGAAACCGGTGGCAATCACCGTACACTTCACCTGACCGGTGAAGTTTTCGTCGATGACGGCACCGAAGATGATGGTTGCTTCCGGAGCGGCTGTTTCTGTAATGATGCGCGCTGCTTCATCCACTTCAAACATGGAGAGATCGTTTCCTCCGGTAATGTTGAAGAGAATACCCTTGGCTCCGCTGATGCTAAGGTCCAGGAGCGGGCTATCAATCGCTGCACGGGCTGCTTCTGCGGCGCGGCTGTCTCCTGTTCCGTATCCAATACCCATGAGCGTGGTTCCACCGTCCTGCATAATGGTGCGGACGTCGGCAAAGTCGACGTTCACGAGACCATGCTGGGTGATGAGGCTGGAGATACCTTCAATGGCATGCTGCAGCACTTCGTCCACTACTTCGAACGCTTCGGTAAGAGGCGTGGTTGTGTCGATAATTGAGAGGATTTTGTCGTTCGGGATCGTGATGAGCGTGTCCACTTTTCCCTTCAGATTTTCGAGTGCCTCTTCTGCGTTCTTGCGGCGCTTGAGACCTTCGAAGCTGAACGGCTTGGTGACAACACCCACGGTGAGGATTCCCATGCTGCGGGCAAGCTCGGCAATGATGGCAATGGAACCGGTTCCGGTTCCGCCTCCGAGTCCGGCTGTAATGAAGAGCATATCCGTGCCTTCGAGTGCAGCCTTAATTTCCTCCAGGCTTTCCTGCGCGGCATTCTTCCCGATTTCCGGGTTTGCACCAGCTCCGAGTCCGCGTGTTGTGCCGCGTCCGATCGTGATTTTCTTCTGAGCGGGATTGTGGTAAATAGCCTGGATATCGGTGTTTACGGCAATGAATTCAACACCCTGCACCTTTCCGGTCACCATGCGTGCAACAGCGTTTGATCCGGCACCTCCTGTTCCAAGCACACGGATGAGTGCGCCCGGCAGTGCGTCGGGACGGACTTCGCGGGAAGTAGACGGATCAACAGGATCCTGGCCACCAGCGCGACCGGCTTGAGCTCCTTTTTGACCGGAGAAGAGGGAGCGGAATGTATCTGACATGATGAGATGGGGAAAAGATGTGGAGGATGGTGATTAGCTTCTAGCTTTTAGCTTTCAGCTTTTAGGACTTATGGAAGAAGACTCTTGAACCAGGTACCGACCTGCTGGACGACGCGCTTCATCTGGAAGTTACCCATGGAAGACACACCGTCACCTTCGCGCAGACCCCAGACAAGTGTTCCGAGAGCGGTTGCATAGGCAGGATCGTCG
>CAYRQG010000043.1:224-846 GCA_964426345.1 uncultured Candidatus Peribacteria bacterium | reverse complement strand
TTTCTCGATGACGCCTCCGATATCAACCGGGAAGCCCATCTGTACAGGAAGTCCGAGAACATCACGGGCAAGATCCAGAACACCCGGAGCTTTCACAGCAGCACCCGTGAGCACAGCTCCAGCAGGAAGCATGCCGTTGCGGCCAAGGCGTGTGAGTTCTGCTTTGACCAGAGAGAAAATTTCGTAGTAACGGGCCTGCATGATTTCGGCCATGTAACGCTTGCTCACGGTCTGTGTATCCACGCGGGACACAGACGAGAGATCAATCATATCGCGCTCGTTGATTTCCTGCGGGAGCACGGAACCGAATTCAATCTTGATGCGCTCGGCAGTATCCACAGACGTGCGGAGTCCGATAGCGATATCGTTCGTGACCATCTCCCCTGCCACCGGCAAACCGATGGAGTGCAGGATGGTTCCTTCTTCAAACACGGCAACGCTGGTGCAACCTGCTCCGACATCAATCACAACAACACCCAGTTCCTTCTGACGCTTGCTGAGAGTTGCCTCGGCAGCAGCGATGGTGGACGGCACAAGAGCGTCGATATCGACACCTGCCTGGGAAATACACTTTTCAAGGTTCTTCACATGCTGGACATGTCCCGTGATGATATGCGCCTCC
>CAYRQG010000043.1:0-209 GCA_964426345.1 uncultured Candidatus Peribacteria bacterium | reverse complement strand
GGCGGATGCCTGTCATACCGACGGGGTTCTTGATGCCGCGCTGTTCATCGACAGCGTAGGCCTTGGGTTCAATGTGCAGGATGCGGCGGTTGGGCGGAATGCTGACTGCCTGGGCAGCCTCGAGCACACGGGCAACATCGTCCATCGTGATTTCGGAACCGGAGATGGCAATGACGCCACGGCTATCGAACGACTCAATGTGTGATCCG
>CAYRQG010000042.1:8136-9108 GCA_964426345.1 uncultured Candidatus Peribacteria bacterium | reverse complement strand
GTGAGGTCATGCACCTGGCAAAATCCCCCCAAACACTTCATACCGTAGTAGAGGGAGACCATCAGGTAACAGAGCATCATACTCGGATAAATCTTGCGGGCACGCAGTGCTTCGGCCAACGCATCCGGTGTGAGTTCGCTCTGGATGGTCCCACCAAATGACGTGATTTTGTTGCCTTCCAGTTTCAAACGCACACGGTGCTGCTTGTCGTCCACTCCCCAGAACAGATACGTGCCCCACTCTTTTTCGAGCGAAAATGCACCCGGGAGATTATTGAAATGCTTGAGGAGGAGCGGACGGAAGTCGGGATCAAAGAGAATTTTATACATCAGTGATTCCGGCTGCTGGAAATGAATGCGCAGGAGCATTTCGGTCACCAGTGTTTCAATTTCGTAGTAGATAAGCTGCGGCATACGCTTGGATACAACTCCTTCCTTGGTATGAAAGAATTGCGGCCACATAGCGTAGTTGATCTTGGTACATTGCGCGTTCAAATCAGGAGCGGAAAGCACATCGTCCGTGCCCAGATACTTCTCCATCAATGTGCGCAGTTTTTCGCCGCGCCCGGCTGCAATCTCCCCTTTTTTCTCGCGCTTCATCAGTTCATCTTCCGCCTTGGAAAGATCTTCACGATTGAAGGCGCGTGTGGAATGCACCACTCCCATTTTCAGCTTGTCCGGAAAAATTGGCAAACGCACCAGGTTTTCTGATCCTTTCACTCCACCGTGGAACATCAGCCCGCGGGCATACCCGGACGCATTATTGAGTGAGACGCTCGCAAACGAAAAGACCACCAGATAGCGGTAGTCCAATTCTTTCTTCTCGATACTCGGCAGCGCGCTAATGATATTGGCATTCAGGAAGAACGGATGCTGAATGAGACTATGATGATCGGTGGTAGACACAAGCGCCAGTGCCCGCAGCTGCGCCGCAACATTGCAGGGCTGGATTTGTTGCTGGTGCCGGAAATTT